>JBFHXN010000456.1:0-2621 GCA_041598955.1 Desulfuromonadales bacterium
GACGGCATGAAGCACCTCAACCTCGAGGTGGCCGGGGACTTCCTGCTCATGGCGGCCACCCTTCTGCAGATCAAGTCCCGCCAGCTTCTCCCCCCGTCCGAGGTCGAGGAAGAGGATGAGATGGAGGAGGATGACCCCCGGGCCGAGCTGATCAGACGGCTGCTCGAGTACAAGAAATACAAGGAGGCCGCCGAGACCCTGGATGCGCTGCCGCAACTCGGCCGGGAGGTCTTCGGTCGCCCCTGTCCCGAACCGGACATGGAGGCCTCCGAGGATGCCGGGATCGAGGCCGTGGGGCTTTTCGAGCTGGTGGAGGCCTTCCGGAAGATACTCAAGGAGAGCCCGGCTGAAGTCTTTCATGAGGTCGATTTCGAGCGACTCTCCGTCGCGGACCGTCTCAACGCCATCCTCTCTCTGCTCGCCGAGCGCCGCAGCGTCGCCTTCGAGGAGATTTTCACCGAAACCCCCGACCGTCACGAAGTGGTCGTGACCTTTCTGGCCATGCTGGAGCTGGTCAAGCTGCGCCTGATCCACCTGATGCAGAACGCCAGCTACGGTGCCATCTGGCTCTATCCCCGGGCCATCGACGAGGAAGCGGCTCCCCTGGAGATCGGCGAGGAGATCCTTGGATACAAGTGAATTGAAAATGGTGGTGGAGGGGCTGGTCTTCGCCTCGGACGCCCCCCTCAAGGCAGAGCGCATCGCAGAGGTTCTCGAGGTGGAAAAGGGCGAGGTGAGCCGGATGCTCGGCGAGCTGGTGGAGGAGTATGCCCGGGGCTCCCGCGGCTTTCTGCTCTGCGAAGTGGCCGGCGGATATCAGTTTCGCACCCGCCCCGAGTACGCCGAGTGGCTGCGCCGCTTCAACCGCAACCGCCCCTTTCGCTTCTCCCGGGCCGCATTGGAAACGATGGCGATCATCGCCTATCGCCAGCCGATCACCCGGGCCGAGATCGATTACCTGCGGGGGGTCGATTCCGGCGGGGTGGTCAAGACCCTGCTCGAGAGGCACCTGATCCGCATTCTCGGCAAAAAGGACGTTCCGGGCCGTCCCCTGATGTACGGCACCACCCAGCAGTTTCTGGAGCTCTTCGGCCTGCGGGAGCTCTCGGGCCTGCCGACCCTCAAGGAGTTCAGCGAGCTCGACCTTGATTCCCTCGAGGCCGACGGGGGGGGCGCCGAACCGGAAGGAGCCCCCGGGCAAGGAGACTTTCTTGGCTGATCGAAGGAAAAAGACAAAAGACGTCCCGGCGCCCGCGCCCCCCCAGCGCCTTCAGAAGCTGATCGCCGCCGCCGGTCTTGCCTCGCGGCGGGAGGCCGAGGGGTGGATCGCCGAGGGTCGGGTGCGGGTCAACGACCGGGTCGCCACCCTGGGGGAGAGCGCCGATCCCGCCCGGGACCGCATCGAGGTCGACGGCCGCCCCCTTCGGGCCGAGCAGGGGAAGCTCTACCTGCTTCTGCATAAGCCCTCCGGATATGTCACCACCCTGCGCGATCCCCAGGGGCGCCCCAAGATCACCGATCTTCTGCCGAAGGTGCAGGCTCGGGTCTTCCCCATCGGGCGCCTCGACTTCAACACCGAGGGGCTCCTGCTGCTCACCAACGATGGCGAGCTGGCCCAGCGCCTCAGCCATCCGAGCCACGAGGTGAACAAGACCTACCTGGTCCGCGCCCGGGGGATCATCCTTCCCGAGTCCCTGAACAGTCTCGCCGAAGGGGTGCATCTGGATGACGGTCCGACCGCCCCGGCCCGCATCGAGCAGGTGCGCCACACGGCCGGCCACACCTGGTTCGAGATCACCATCCACGAGGGGAGAAACCGTCAGGTGAGACGCATGTGCGAGGCGCTGGGGTACACGGTCAACCGCCTGATCCGCATCCGACTTGGATTTCTGGAGCTCGGGTCCCTCAGGCCGGGGGAGTTTCGAGAGCTCACGGCGAAAGAGGTCGCCCGTTTGAAAACGCTCTGATCTTTGCCATACTGGGTGCCCGGCATCAAAGGGGGGGCAGCCTTCCTTCCGTTTCATGAATGTATTTCGAGAGGGGGAGGGGATGGGTCTGAAACTCGACTTCACCAATATGACCGCCGCAGTGGTGGGGGAGGAGTTTGGCGTCCGTGACGAGGAGCTCGAGGCCCTGAGGCCGCGGGCAGCGGCAATCCATCGCACCCTTATGGCCGGGCGGGAGAAAGGCTTCTCCCCTTTTTACGAGCTTCCCTTTCAGGCCCGGGAGGCGGAGACTCTGATGAGGGCCGGTGACGAGCTCGCCGGGCGCTGGGAAACCCTGGTGGTCCTCGGTATCGGCGGCTCCGCCCTTGGGACCACCGCCCTGATGAGGGCCCTGTGCCCCCTGCATCACAACCTGCTCGGTCCCGAGGCCAGGGGGGGGAGGCCGAGGCTCTTCGTCCTGGACAACGTCGATCCGGCCGGGGTCGGGGAGACTCTCGATCTGCTCGATCCCCGGAGCACCCTTTTCCTGGTGGTGAGCAAGTCGGGGTCGACGGTGGAGACCATGGCCCAGTTTCTGATCGCCCGGGCCTGGATGGAGGAGGCCGTCGGAGATTCCTTCCGCGACCACTTCCTGCTCATTACCGACCCCGTCTCGGGGGGGCTGCGGCAGCTCGC
>JBFHXN010000457.1:0-2621 GCA_041598955.1 Desulfuromonadales bacterium
CGAGGATCGGGGACGCACTGGCGCCAGATGGGATCTCCCACCTCGCGGATCAGGCCGAGGTAGTGAGGGGTGATGCGCAGGGGGTAGCGCCCCGCCACATCCCGCAAGGGGGCGGGGTCTATGCCGAAACGCGCCGAGATCTCCTCCGGAGCGGTCAGGCTTGCAGCCAGGCTCTGCTGCCAGAGATCCATTCAATGCCTCGAACCGGAACCCGCCGAGGGATCCGGGGAAAAAGTTCGGAATGCTCTACACAACAAAGCTCACCACCACGGAGGCACAGAGGTCACGGAGAAATCACCAATATCTTGTGGTGCTTTTCTCTGTGCCTCCCTGTCTGTGGTTTGTCTGGGCTCTACCTTCTGTTGGAATATAGGTCCGAAAAAGTTCGAACCAGGCCTCTATTCTCGCGGCCGTGGGACCGTCCCGCCCCGCAGCCGGAAGGTGACCGCCGCCAGGGCCAGCAGGCCAGCGTCGCGCAGCAGTGCCACCGCGGGGGGGGTGGGATTTTCGGCGTCGGGGCGGAAGCAGCCGCAGTCGATATCGAGCCCCCGCCACCAGGCCGAGGCGAGAACGACCATGAAGAGCAGGGTCATCCCCCCCAGGAGCAGGGCGGCGGGGCGCACCTTGCGGTTAGCGAGCAGCAGCGCCCCGGCGAGCACCTCCACGTAGGGGAGGGTGGCCGCCACCAGGTAGTTGCCGGCGTAGGGGAGCAGGCCGTAGGCGGCGACGCTGCCGGCGAAGGCGGTCACATCGGCGCTCTTGACCAGGCCGGCCCAGACGAAGAGCCCCCCCAGGGAAAGACGGCAGAGATGGTAGAGAATCCTCATCCAGCGACTCATCGGGGCCCCTCCTTGACCGGGAACCCGGCATCGCGCCATTCGGGAAAGCCCCCCTCGAAGACCCGCACGTCCCGGTAGCCCTCCTGCAGCAGCAGGACCGCGAGATCGAAGGAGTCGGGGCAGCCGTAGCCGCCGCAGTAGGTCACGATGAGGGCGTCGGGGGGGACCTCGGACCGGAAGGGGGGCAGGCGCTCTTCGACTTCGGCCAGGGGGAGGGAGCGGGCCCCGGCGATGTGGCCGTCGGCGAAGAGCTCAGGGATACGGGCATCGACCAGCACCGCCCCCCCCTTTGCCGCCAGCTCCCGGACCTCCTCGAGCATCGCGGGAGCGGGATAGGCCGGGGCCTCGGCGGCCTGCCGGATGGCGGGGGCTTCGGCGCGGCCGGCGAGCACCCGCATCACCAGAGAGACGTTGAAGGAGAGGCCGATCAGGGCCCCGAGGGCGAGGATGACCACCGCCTCGAGGAGGATCCGGCGCAGATCGTTCGGCATGGGACGCCTCACTCGTCGGGGGATTCGGGGAGGGAGGGGGCCAGTCGCGCCAACATCTCGTGGTAGCGGCGACTCTCCCCCTCCAGGCGCTCGAGGCGGCGGCCGAACTCGACCAGCACGCCGTGGAGCTCCTCGATGACCATCTCCTGGTGTGCGTAGCGGACTTCCAGCTCGTTCAACCGCTCCTGAGCGTCGGACATCTCTGCGACCTCCCTTTTTGAAATTGGGCCCCATGCTAGCAGATGGCCGGCGGGGACGCAATCCGCCCCGCTCCAAGGCCATTGCATTCTCCGGTTGGATCGGTATTATTGACGGGTTCTTTTTCTCACGCCGCCGGCCCGCCGGCGCCCTGCCCAGCCGATCGAGGTTTCCCCCATGGCATTCCCGCTTCGCCCCACGGGCCCGGCCCGGCTCTCAGCCCCCGCGCTTCTCGCCCTGATGCTCTCCCTCGCCCCCCTCTCCTTCGCCGGGGATCAGCCCCACGAGGGGCACCAGGGGCACGGGGCGGCGGCCGAAAAGAGCGACCCCGGCCCCATTCATGTCCACCCCCTGACCACCGCGGAGGATGCCGTCGGCCTCGACGAGCGGCTCGGCGAGAGCATCCCCCTCGACCTCACCTTCCGGGACGAGAGCGGCAGGACGGTAACCCTGCGGGAACTGGTGACCGTGCCGACCCTCATCGCCCCGGTCTACTACGCCTGCCCCAACGTCTGCAACTTTCTCCAGGCGGGGCTCGCCCAGGCGCTCCCCGATGTGCGCAGGACCCCCGGCGAGGAATTCCGGGTCCTCTCCATCAGCTTCGACGAGACGGAGACCCCCGCCGACGCCGCCGAGTCCCGCAAGAACTACTACGCCCTTATGCAGGGGCGCTTCCCCGCCGAGGCCTGGCACTTTCTCACCGGCGACCCCGAGAACATCCGCCGCCTGACCGACGCGGCCGGCTACCGCTTCCAGCGCAAGGGGGTCGACTTCGTCCACCCCGTGGCCTCCTTCGTCATCACCCCCGACGGGAAGATCGTACGCTATCTCCACGGCACCTCCTTTCTCCCCATGGACCTGACCCTGGCGCTGATCGAGGCCTCCGAGGGGCGCACCGGCACCACCATCCGCAAGATGGTCCAGTTCTGCTTCAGCTACGACCGGGAGCGACAGGGCTACGTCTTCAACCTGCTGCGCGTCTCGGCCACCGTCATCCTGCTCACCGCCGGCGCCTTCCTCGCCTTTCTGCTCCTGAGCGGGCGGCGCCGTAAAACGACCCGAGGCCCCCATGACCCCAACGCCTGACACCCTC
>JBFHXN010000458.1:0-2617 GCA_041598955.1 Desulfuromonadales bacterium
CATCGACACCATCATCAACCAGAAGGGGCAGGACGTCGTCTGCATCTACGTCGCCATCGGGCAGAAGCGCTCCACCGTGGCTCAGGTGGTCGACAAGCTCAAGCAGCACGGCGCCATGGATTACACCATCGTCGTCGCCGCCACCGCCTCCGACCCCGCCCCCCTGCAGTTCATCTCCCCCTACACCGGGGTCACCATGGGGGAGTTCTTCCGCGACACCGGCAAGCATGCCCTGATCATCTACGACGACCTCTCCAAGCAGGCCGTGGCCTACCGCCAGCTCTCCCTGCTGCTGCGTCGTCCTCCCGGACGGGAGGCTTATCCCGGGGACGTTTTCTATCTCCACAGCCGCCTGCTCGAGCGTGCCGCCAAGCTCAACGACGAAATGGGCGCCGGCAGCCTCACCGCCCTGCCCATCATCGAGACCCAGGCCGGTGACGTTTCGGCCTACATCCCGACCAACGTCATCTCCATCACCGACGGTCAGATCTTCCTGGAGACCGACCTTTTCTATTCGGGGGTTCGGCCCGCCATCAACGTCGGTCTCTCGGTCTCCCGCGTCGGTGGCAGCGCTCAGATCAAGGCGATGAAACAGGTCGCCGGCACCCTGCGCCTGGCCCTCGCCCAGTACCGGGAGATGGCCGCCTTCGCCCAGTTCGGTTCCGACCTCGACGCCGCGACCCAGCGTCAGCTCAAGCGTGGCGCCCGCCTGGTGGAGATCCTCAAGCAGTCCCAGTACAAGCCTCTGCCGGTCGAGAAGCAGGTCCTGGTGGTTTATGCCGCCAACAACGGATTCGTCGACCAGTACGAAGTGACCGCCATCCAGCGCTACGAGAAGGAACTTCTGGCCTACCTGGACGCCAACCAGACCCAGCTGCTGGCGGACCTCAAGGCCAAAAAGGCCATCGACGCCGACCTGGAAGGCCGGATCAAGGCCGCTCTCGAGGAGTTCAAGGGCCAGTTCGTCGCCTAACACACCGGAAGCCAAAGGTCAGATCCGATGCCCAGTCTCAAGGATATAAAAAAGCGCATCGCCTCGGTGAAGAACACCCGCCAGATCACCAAGGCGATGAAGATGGTCTCCGCTGCCAAGTTGCGGCGCGCCCAAGAGGCCGTTGTGGCGGCTCGCCCTTATGCCAACAAGATGGTCAAGGTTCTCTCCAGCCTCGCCCTGCGCGAGGAGCGTGAGGCCCACCCCCTTCTCATGGAGCGGGGGAGGGGACGCGCGCTGGTGGTGCTGATGACGGCCGACCGCGGTCTGTGCGGCGGCTTCAACGCCAACGTCTCCAAGGGGGCCGAGCGTTTCATCCGCGGGAACCAGGAGGGGTTCGAGGCCTACGACCTGATGATCATCGGTCGCAAGGGGCGCGAATATCTCAAGGCCCGCGGTGGTCTGAACATCGCCAAGACCTACGAGAACATCTCCGCCAACTTCTCCTACAGCACCGCCGCCCTCATCGGCCAGGAGATCGTCGAGAGCTACGTGGCGGAAACCTACGACGCGGTCTTTCTCGTCTACAACGCGTTCCGCAGCGCCATCTCGCAGGACGTGACCATCGAGAAGCTCCTTCCCATCGTCCCCAGGGCGGTGGAGGAGGGGGAGCACGTCGCCCAGTACATCTACGAGCCCAACCGCGGCGAGGTGCTGGCCCAGCTCCTGCCCAAGCACATCGAGGTCCAGGTTTTCCGTGGCCTTCTCGAATCGATCGCTTCGGAATTCGGCGCTCGGATGAGTGCCATGGACAGCGCCAGCAAGAACGCCTCGGAGATGATCGGCAAGCTGACCCTGCAATACAACCGGGCGCGCCAGGCCGCCATCACCAAGGAACTGATGGAGATCATCTCCGGCGCCGAGACCATCAAGTAATTCAACGATACGTCCATTCTCACCTCAGACAGGTGGGGAAAAGGAGGAGCGGTTCACCATGAATAAAGGCAAAATCACCCAGGTCATCGGCCCCGTCGTCGACGTCGAGTTCGAGGCCGGAAAACTCCCGGAAATCTACTACGCCCTCAAGATCACCAACCCTTCGCTCTCAGGGGCGGAGTGGAACCTGGTGGTCGAGGTCGCCCAACACCTCGGCGAGAACACCGTGCGGACCATCGCCATGGACTCCACCGACGGCCTGGTCCGCGGCCAGGAGGTTCTCGACACCGGCAAGCAGATCGTCATGCCCGTCGGCGGCGCCACCCTCGGCCGGATCCTCAACGTCGTCGGCGAGCCCGTCGACGAGGCGGGCCCCGTCAATGCCGGCAAGTTCTGGGAGATCCATCGCCCCACCCCCGAGTTCGTCGAGCAGTCGACCAAGGTCGAGGCCTTCGAGACGGGGATCAAGGTCGTCGATCTTCTCGCCCCCTACGCCCGCGGCGGCAAGATCGGCCTCTTCGGCGGCGCTGGGGTCGGCAAGACGGTGATCATCCAGGAGCTGATCAACAACGTCGCCAAGGCGCATGGCGGCTTTTCGGTGTTCGCCGGTGTGGGCGAGCGCACGCGCGAGGGCAACGACCTCTACCATGAGATGATCGAATCCGGCGTGAACAAGGATCCGAGCAAGAACAACGGCTCGGCCGCCGGCTCCAAGTGCGCGCTGATCTACGGCCAGATGAACGAGCCGCC
>JBFHXN010000459.1:0-2611 GCA_041598955.1 Desulfuromonadales bacterium
GGGGGAGGTTCTCCAGGGGGAAAAAGGTGCCGCTGAAGAGGAACATGGGGGTGATGAAGAGAAAGACCGGCAAGTTGAAGGTCTCGATGGTGGGGACCACGGCGGTGAAGAGCATCCCCAGGGCGCCGAAGGCGAGGCCGCCGAGCAGGGCGAGGGGAAGCAGCAGCAGGCTCTCGGGGGTGCGCAGCAGCCCGAAGAGGGTGATCACCGGCAGCATCAGGGCCGTGGCGAGCACCGCCTTGGTGGCTCCCCAGAGGATCTCCCCGCTGATCACCTCGGCCAGGGAGAGGGGGGTGGCGAGCATGGCGTCGAAGGTCTTCTGGTAGTACATCCGCACGAAGGAGGCGTAGGTGTTCTCGTAGAAGGCGTTGCCCATGACGCTGATGGCGATGATGGCCGGGGCGAGAAAGGCGAGGTAGGAGACGCTCCCCTCTCCGAGGGGAACCTCCCCGACCATCCCCCCGAAGCCGAGGCCGAAGGCGAGAAAGTAGAAGAAGGGCTCGAGCAGGGGAGGCAGGAAGCTGATCTTCCAGTTGCGGCGGTAGACGGTGAGGTTGCGCTGCCAGACCCGCAGCAGCCGGCGAAGGGAGGCGCTGAGTCGGCTCATTCGCGAAGCTCCCGGCCCGTCAGACGCAGAAAGACATCCTCCAGGGTGGCCATGCGCAGGGTGCATCCCGGCCCGCAGTAGTCGCGGCTGAGACGCTCGAAGAGCTCTCCCCGCTCCTCCCAGTAGACGATAAGACGGTGCCCCAGGTCCTCGTGGGGAAGTTTTTCCCGGAGCACCAGGGCCCGAAGTTCCTCCCCGGGATCGGTCAACTCCAGAACGTCGCTCCCCACGTGGCGTCGGATGAGGGACGCCGGGGAGCCCTCCACCAGGATTCGCCCCCGGTCCATGATCACCAGGCGGTCGCAGAGCCGGGCGGCTTCGTCCATGTAATGGGTTGTGAGCAGGATGGAGAGTCCCCGGCTTCGCAGCTCCTCCAGGCGGTTCCAGACCTGGTGGCGGGACTGGGGGTCGAGGCCGGTGGTCGGCTCGTCGAGGATGAGCAGTTCGGGGTCGTTGATGAGGGCCCTGGCGAGCATCAGGCGCCGTTTCATCCCTCCCGAGAGTTCGGGAACCCGGGCCGTTCTCCGGTGGGCGAGGCCGATGAAGTCGAGCAGTTCGGCGGCCCGGGCCTTGACCCGGGCCGGAGGGAGGTCGAAGTAGCGTCCGAAGACCACGAGGTTGTCTTCCACCGTCAGATCGGGGTCGAGGCTGTCCTCCTGCTGGCAGACGCCGAGCCGGGCCTTGACCCTGCGCACCTCCTCCGGCACCGGCAGGCCGAAGAGGGTGAGGCATCCCGCAGTGAAGGGGCTGAAGCCGTAGAGCATGCGGATGGTGGTGGTCTTGCCGGCGCCGTTGGGGCCCAGCATCCCGAAGCACTCCCCCCGGCGGACCTCGAAGGAGATGTCGTCCACGGCCCGCAGTTCGCCGAATTGCTTCACGAGGGCCTCGGCCCTGACCACCGGCTCCATGCTCAACGTCCTCCCGCCGCCCATCGACCGGCAGCAAGCTTACTCCCGTGCAGGGGCGCTGACAAGGGGGATTGGCGGGCATTTCATTCTTGACGAAAGTGTAGAACGTTGTTTAAATTGTGAGGCTTTTTTTCGGGTCCCGGACGGCTGCCACGGTGCGGGTACCAACTTAATGTCCAGTATTCAGGAGGCATGACCATGAAGCACTGTAGATTGAGTCTGACCCTGCTTCTCCTGGCCCTGTCGGGAACCGGAACGGCCTTCGGCGCCGGTTTCGCACTCATCGAGCAGGGGGTCAAGGGGCTCGGCAACGCCTATGCCGGAGCCGCGGCGGTGGCCGAAGACCCGAGCACCGTCTATTTCAACCCCGCGGGGATGACCCGGCTCCAGGGGCAGCAGGCCCAGGCGGCCGTTCACGTCATCCTGCCCTCGGCCAAGTTCGACAAGGAAAGTGCTACGAATGCGTTAGGTACCCCTCTTTCGGGCCGAGATGGCGGCGACGGCGGTGTGACGGGGGTCGCCCCCAACTTCTATTACACCCTCAACACCGACGAGGGCTGGGCCTTCGGCCTCGGCATCAACGCCCCCTTCGGCCTCTCCACCGATTACGACAAGACCTGGGTGGGGCGGTACCACGCGGTGGAGTCGGACGTCATCACCGTCAACATCAACCCCTCCGTCGCCTACAGAGTCAACAAGAATCTCAGCGTCGGGGCCGGCGTCAGCGTCCAGTACATCGAGGCGACCCTGAGTTCCATGGTGGATTTCGGGTTGCTGGCATTCTCCGATCTTGCCGCCGCAGGGCAGCTCGCTCAGGCCGCAGCCCTTCTCGGAGGGGGGGCTGTTTCCAATTCCAACGCCGACATCTTCTCGGAGGTCACGGCCGATTCCTGGGGTTATGGCTACAATGTCGGCCTGCTGTACGAGTTCACCGAGAACACCCGGGTCGGACTGGCCTATCGTTCGCAGGTCAAGCAGGACCTCAAGGGGGACGTGGAGTTCGAAATCCAGAACCCAACCTACCTCGCAGGGTTCGGTCTTCTTGGGACCGCCCAGAACACCTTCGTCAAACAGGATGCCTCCGGTGGCATCGACC
>JBFHXN010000460.1:0-2605 GCA_041598955.1 Desulfuromonadales bacterium
CCCTTTCCCTAACTGTTGAGCAATCCGGGGGAGAGAGTACCACGATGGAGGCTTCCTGCCGGCAGGAGACGGCCGCGGTCACGAAGGTACCGCCCTGCCCCTTGAGGGTCACCTCCAGGGTGTTCTGGGGCAACAGGGTGACGGTCGCGGTGGAGGGGTTGGCCCCCCGCAGGTCGGCCGAGGCGAGCACCTCCGCACCGTTGAGTCGCAGGTGGACGTTCTTTGATTCCCTCTCCCCTGCTTCACCGGTGCTTAGTGTCAGTAGGCAGTCCTTGATCCCGGAAGGAGCCGTAAAGGTTTCCTGAATCGTCACTGGTGCTCCCCGGGGTTTTTCAAAGCGGTGGGGCCCGAAGATCGCGACCTCTTCAGCCAAGGCGGTGAAAGCAGAGCTCAGCAGAAACACCATCGGAAGAACCCTTTTCCCATGCCTCCTCGAATAGCTCATCATTTCCTCCTCCCCGAAAGGGCCGGCCGGAACCGGCGACAAAAAGGCCCACCCCCGTCAAAGAGAGGGGCAGGCCGAAGCACTCGGAAAATCCTGATTGATATGGACGGGACATGGTTTCTTGCCGGAATTGGAATGGCGGAGCATGAGAGCACAAAATAAAAATACTCTAATCAAAAGTCAACAAAAAAGACATATCAAGGTTAAATCCTCCTTGTCGTCCATGATTGCATCCTTCATATGCAAGCCACTCGCCCGCAGCCGGTGAGAAATATATATGAGGCAATATGAAAACGGACCGCCGGACCATGGCATCCCGCAGCCATTTGGGCAAATGGCAGGGGGCCCCGGGATAATCCCCAGGGCCCTCTCTATTTTTATCCGCCGCCTGGCCCTTCCTCCCTCTCCACCGGTTCATGTTCCAGGCGCCTGGCGGCCCGATCCCTGCGCCTCTAACGGGTCATCCTTGCCTCCCAGTCGATGGGGCTTTCCCTGTCTTCTTCGAATCGGTCGAGGGTGCCGAAGGGTAGAAGGCGGTGCTCGATATGCAGATGCTCCATGCCGGCCATGATCCGCTGGATGGCTTCCGTCGCGCTCTGGTGCCCCTCTGGGGTGAGGTGGAGGTACCGCATGGTGCTTTTCAATGAGGCATGCCCGAGGTAGCTCTGGAGGGCCCTCAGGTTGACTCCGGCCTCGAGCAGGTGGGTTGCGTAGGAGTGGCGCAGGGTGTGGATGCCGACCCGGGCCTTCGTGATCCCGGCCTCGCGCTTGGCGACGGAGAAATCCGCCCGGATGCTGCGCGGGGCGATCGGATCGTCGGTGAAGCGGGACCCGCCCCCCTTTTGGCCCAGGCCCGGAAAGACCAGACGAGGGTGCCAGTGCCTCTGGCAATGCTCCTGGAGGATCTCCAGGGTGGATTGGGGGAGAGGGACGTAGCGGTCCTTGCCACCCTTGCCGCGACGGACATGGAGGAGCATCCGCTGGGGGTCGATGTTGGTGCGCTCCAGGTTGAGCCCCTCCATCAGCCGCAGGCCGCAGCTGTAGATGGTGGTCAGGGCGGCGCGGTTGGGTGCGGAGCGCACCTTTTGAAGAAGACGGCGCACCTCTTCGGTGGTGAGAACGGTGGAGAGGGGGCTGTCCCGCTTGACCCGCAGCAGGGTGAAGGTGTGCCATGGGCGCTGCAGCACCCTGATGAAGTAGAAGCGGATGCCGTTGTAGATCAGCTTCAGGGTCGCGGGGGCCCATCCGGAGAGGTTGCAGCGGTCGAGCAGATAATCCTGCAGCTCCTGCTCGGTGATCTCCTCGGGACTCTTCGAATGATGGGCCGAGAGCAGGCGCACGGCGCGCAGGTAGGTCTCTTCCGTGCGCTTGCTCATCCCGGCCAGTTGCAGGGCCCGGGTCATCTGTTTCTGCCAGTCGGAGTTCATGGTGATCGATCCTTTTCGCTGGTAAGGGGTTGGCGGTGGCGGGGGGGGGACTCGACCGATAGCAAAGAAGAGGTGCCCCAGGGAAATGGAAAATGCGGAAGGGGTGAGAGGCAACCAGGGGCTCGGAAGGAAAATCTGCTAGAATGCGCCGGTACGTCGACGGGAACGCTTGTCTGAAAGGGGTCGTCTCATGCCGCCACTCTCCCTCTTTATCCTGATGGCCCTGGTCGCGGGCTTCAGCCTCCCCACCCAGGCGGGGATCAACGCCCAGCTCAATCTCTGGACCCGCTCTCCGGTCTGGGCGGCGGCGGTCTCCTTCGCGGTGGGCACAGCCGCCCTCATCCTCTACGGGCTGGCCCTGCGCATCCCCTGGCCCGCGGCGGCGGATGCGGCCGGCCGCCCCTGGTGGATCTGGTCGGGCGGGGTGCTCGGGGCCTTCTTCGTCGCGGCGACGGTGGTCCTGGTCCCCCGGCTCGGGGCGGCCACCATGATCACCCTGATCGTGGCGGGGCAGATGATCGCCTCGCTGCTCCTCGACCACTACGGCCTGCTGGGGTATCCCGTGCGTCCGATGAACCTTGAGAGGTTCTTCGGGGTCGCCCTGGTGGTGGCCGGTGCCTGGCTGATCCGGCGGTTCTAGGGGGGGCAGGCTGGGCTGGGATCTCCCCCGCAACGGAAGGAGTGAAGGTCATGACCCTCGATCGGATTCGCTCTTACTGCCTGTCCAAACCGG
>JBFHXN010000461.1:0-2598 GCA_041598955.1 Desulfuromonadales bacterium
GAAGCTACGTCGCAACGACGAGATCAAGGGGAACGAAGCAGATGGGGGTTTTTCAGCTGCCTCCCCCCCCTGATCAGCACCCCCGTCCGCCCCGCTGATAGCAGGCGTCCTCGATTTCGATGACATTGGCACGGGGGTCCGCCGGGTCGGGATGGAGGGCGTGGGCGGCCGGATCGAAACGGAGCGACTCCACCGTCAGCCCCGCCTCGGCGTTGTAGTTGATGACCTCGCTCAGATCGAACCGGTCGGTGGCCCAGAGAGAGCCCGGAGGAAGTTCCCCCCCCGCCTCGGCCCTGTCGGAGAGCTTGCCCCACTGGCTCCAGGAACCGTCGTAGGTGGCCACCTCCCACCCCAGGATGCCGTCGAGGACCATGTACCCCACCGACCCGATGTAGCCGGTGCGACAGTAGCTCATGACGGGTCTGCTGCCGTTGACGCCGACGGCGGCCAGCGCCGTTTCGATCTCCCCGGCACCCTTGAATCGCAGATCGCCTCCGGCGTAGTCGACATTGAAGTTCTTCCAGGAAAAGGCCTTCCCTCCCGCGGGGCGCCCCTCGAAAACGACGAAGTCCCCTGCGACGTCGGGAAAGACCCCTGGGGTCGACCCCGGTGCCGTCAGGTCGCCGCGCATGTCGAGGGGGAGGGCGCAGCCCCGGCGGACGGCCAGGATCATCTCGCCGAGGGAAACCCGCTCGTCATCCCGCAGGCCCCGAAGGTCCCGCACGCTGAGGGAGGAGGGAAGGATGGTCGGGACCTCGGAGGTCAGCCGTGCCCGGTCCCAGGCCCCGTTGAAGCCGTCGAGCACCTTGATCTGGCTCTTGGGGAATCCCCAGTAGCGCAGCAGGAAGTAGGCCCGGGCAGGGAAATAGGTCTCCGTCTTCGAGGAGGTGATGACTACAGTCGTCCCCCGGTCGATGCCGTGCTTCTGGAGCATGGCGTCCATCCTGGGCCCGTCGAGAACCATGTTGACCGCGGGGGCCGGCCCTTCCAGCCGGGTCTGCACCTGCTCGGCCACGTCCCAGAGCTGGGCGCCGGGAATGTGCCCAGCCGCGTAGCTGCCCGGATCGGTGACGTCGAGGAGAACCACCCTCCCCTTCCCTTCCCGGTTGACCAGTCCCCGTTCGATCCACCCATGAAGGGAGGCCGAGTCGATCAGCACCGATGACTCCGGTGCCGGTCCGGCCAGGGCCGGCAGGGCCCCGCCCAGAAGGACCAGCAAAAGAAGTGCGCGAAAGACGTGGCGGATCGATCTGCTCGGTTTCATGGTCGCCTCCTGAGAATGAAAAGAACGCCCGCCGCAGGAAGCGGCAGGCATTGGAATCATTTTTTAATTCTTCTTATCTTCTTTTGGTGCGGGCTGTCAAGGACCAAAATTCTTCCAAGGGAAGGGGATTCAAACCAGGCCTCTCACCAATCCTTGACGCATCCCCGCCCTCTCACTATATTGTTCGGGCATTGCCACCGACTTCATCCACCAAGGAGCCTCCATGGCCAAGGACTATTACGCGGTACTGGGAGTCGCCAGGGGCGCCTCGGCCGACGAGATCAAGAAGGCCTACCGCAAGCTGGCCCTGAAGTACCACCCCGACAAGAACCCCGGCGACAAGAAGGCCGAGGAGAAGTTCAAGGAGATCACCGAGGCCTACGCCGTCCTCTCCGATGCGGCCAAGCGCAAGCAGTACGACCAGTTCGGCGAGGCCGGCTTCCACCAGCGCTACTCCCAGGAGGACATCTTCCGCGGCTTTGACGCCGGGGATATCTTCCGGGAGTTCGGCTTCGGCACCGACGACATCTTCGGGCACATCTTCGGGGGGGGGCGACGGGGGGGCGCCTCCTTCGGCGGACGCCCCAGGACCATCAAGGGGCAGGATTACTCCATGCGCATCTCCATCCCCTTTCGCCTGGCAGTGCAGGGGGGGGAGCGGCGCGTCGACTTTCGCACCGAGGGGGGGACCGAACACCTCAACGTGCGCATTCCCGCCGGCATCGAGCCGGGGCAGAAGCTGAGGGTGACCGGCAAGGGGGGCCCCAGCCCCACCGGGGGGGCTCCGGGAGACCTCTACCTCGAGATCGAGATCGACCCCGACCCGACCTTCACCCGGGAGGGGAAGGACCTGCTGGTCAAGGTCCCCCTCCCCTTCAGCGGAGCCTGCCTCGGGACCTCGGTGGAGGTGCCGACCCTCGAAGGAACCAAGAGGGTCAAGGTCCCGGCGGGGATGCAGGGGGGAGCGAAGCTGCGCCTTCCGGGCTTCGGTGTACCAACCAAGGGAGGGAGCAGGGGGGACCTCTACGCGGTGGTGGAGGTGGAGGTGCCCAAGCGCCTTTCGGCGGCCCAGAAAAAGCTTCTGGAGAAACTGCAGGAGGAGGGGCTCTAGGAAAGAGCCGCGAACCATCGGAATTTCTGACCTTCTCAAGAACCGAGGGCTGCCCTGAGCGGGCGGCCCTTTTCCGTGGAGCCGTGGCACTTACGCCGAGGAGGGGGGAAGAGATATAATAAAAGCAGGAGAATCCCGACGGTTTCGGGACTCAGAGCAAGAAAAGGAGATGACCATGACACGCAACGTCTGTTCCACCACCGAAAGGATCTTCCGGGTGCTC
>JBFHXN010000462.1:0-2589 GCA_041598955.1 Desulfuromonadales bacterium
CCTGGAGGCCCTCCCCCGCTCCCTCGGGGGCGGCCCCGCGCAGGCGGTCTGCGCCTTCATGGCTCCGGCCTACACCCGCACCCTGCTCCCCGCCGCCGACTACCATCGCAAGAAGGTGACCCTGCCCCTCTGGGCCTACACGGCGGTGGGGTGGTGCGTGGAGGAGGAGCGCTTCTACGTGGCCGCCGCCCGGGTCGACCGCAACACCCAGTGGCACCCCGACAATTTCGACGACCGCCTCCTCGACCCCCTGGTGCGCAAGAGGCTCGCGGTGGCCCCCGGCAACCGCCTGCTGGAGCAGCTCTCCCGCTGCGCCGTCGACTACCACTGCTTCGCCGCCAAGAACCTCTTCTTCGGTCGCTGGGAGGCCCCCCTGCCGACGAGCCCGGCCTGCAACTCCCGCTGCATCGGCTGCCTCTCGCTGCAACCCGAGGCCAGCGAATGCTGCCCCTCGAGCCAGGAGCGGATCGGCTTCGTCCCCACCGTGGAGGAGCTCTGCGCCGTGGCCGTGCCCCACCTGGAGCGGGCCGAGAACGCCATCGTCTCCTTCGGCCAGGGGTGCGAGGGGGATCCCATCCTGCAGGCCGACACCGTCGTCGCGGCGGTGCGGGAGATGCGGCGGCGCACCTCCCGGGGGACCATCAACTTCAACAGCAACGCCTCCTTTCCCGAGGTGGTGGAGCGGCTCGCCGACGCCGGCCTCGACTCCATCCGCATCTCCCTCAATTCGGTGCAGGAGAGCTTCTACAACGCCTACTACCGCCCCCAGGGGTACCGCTTCGCCGATGTGCTCGAATCGGTGCACCGGGCCCGAAAAAAGGGGCTCTTCACCATGCTCAACTACCTCGTCTTCCCCGGCCTCACCGACCGCACCGAAGAGGTGGAGGCCCTGGTGGGCCTGGTGGAGGAGGCCGGCGTCGACCTGGTGCAGATGCGCAACCTGAGTCTCGACCCGCTCCTCTACTGGCAGAGCCTCGGTCTCTCCGGCGAGGGGATGGGGATGAAGGGGATGCTCGACGCCGTCAAGGCCCGGGTTCCCCGCCTGCAGTACGGCTATTTCAACCGCACCCGGGAAAATTTCCATCCCCCAGGCTACGAAAGGGACTGGCCACTCCCGCCCGGGTAGGGGGGAGGCGGACCGTCCATCCCTATTCCATCGTTCAAGGAGTCTCCCATGTCCGTCCGTTTGACCATCGTCCTGCTGCTCGCCCTCGCCCTGCTGCCGGCGGCCGCCGTGGCCGACACCCGCTTCGTCTCCGATCAGCTGATCATCACCCTGCGCGACGCGGCGGGGGAGGGGGCTTCCACCCTGGGGACCCTGAGGACCGATACCCCGGTGGAGGTCCTCGCCGAGGAAGGGGACTACCTCCGGGTGCGCGTCGCCGACGGGGCCGAGGGTTACGTGCTCAAACGCTACATCACCGCCGAGGTCCCCAAGTCGGAGGCCCTCAACCGGCTGAAGAAGGAGCGGGACAAACTCGCCGCCGACCTCAAGGATCGCGAGGCGAAGCTTTCCGAGGCCACCGCCCGGCTCAAGGAGCTGCAGGGGGAGAAGGTCTCGGTGACGGGGGAGAGCCAGCAGGAGCTCGAGCGGCTGCGCAAGGCCCTCGCCTCCGCCGAGCAGGCCGCCCAGGCGGCCCAGGCCCGCTACAGCGATCTGGAGGCCAAGTCGAAGAACGTGGTGGCCCTCGCCGCCGACCGCGACCGGCTCCAGGCGGAGAACGAGGGGCTTGCCGACGAGGTCGGCCTCCTGCGCACCCAGACGGAGGACCTGCTCATCAGCGGGGTCATCAAGTGGTTCCTGGCCGGCGCCGGGGTGCTTTTCTTCGGCTGGGTGTTGGGAAAGGCCTCCCGCAAAAAGCGGGGCGGCTTCTAAGGCTGATGAAAAACGCCCCGCTGCGGCGTTCCCCTTGATCTCGTCGCTGCGACGTAGCTTCCGCTACGCCTCGCTCCTCGATCGGCGAACGCCTTGCATCCGGGCATTTTTGATCAGCCCGGCAACCGGAAATCGGCCCCGGTCTGAGAGCTGAATCGACGGACCCAGTCTGTCGCAGAGGGGAGTGGCATGGGGAAGGAACTGGTCCTGGCCGGGGCGGGGCACGCCCACCTGGCCGTTTTGGCCCGCCTGGACGAGATCGTGGCCCGCGGCCACCGGGTGACGGTGGTGAGCGAGGCCCCCTGTCACTACTATTCGGGGATGGGGCCGGGGCTCCTCGCCGGGCGCTACGGGGCCCCGGAGGTCCGGTTCCAGGTCGGGAGGATGACGGAGGAGCGGGGAGGGCGCTTTCTCGCCGACGAGGTGGTCTCCATCGACGCCCCCCGTCGCCTCCTGCGCCTCGCCTCCGGCGATACCCTCGGCTACGACGTGGCCTCCTTCAACGTGGGGAGTTCCGTCCCCCGGGAGGGGATCGAGTCGACGGGGCCGGGGATCTTCCCGGTCAAGCCGATCGAGGGGCTTCTGGAGGCCCGGAGGGGCGTCCTCGCCGCCCTGGAGCGGGGCCCTGCGCGGCTGCTGGTCGTGGGAGGGGGCCCGGCGGGGCTCGAGGTGGCCGGGGCCCTGGCCTGCCTGGTCGGCGGCTCCCGGGGGAG
>JBFHXN010000463.1:0-2589 GCA_041598955.1 Desulfuromonadales bacterium
CCACGGCCTTTCCCGGTAGCTCCCAGGGGAGCCCGGTCCGATCCCCGTACCGGAGTCCCTTTTGTTGACCGCCAGGCCCATCACCAACACGGCCTAATCCATGGCGCAACCATTCCGGACCGCCGGTCCCGATCCCCGGATCGGCCCGGAGGATCTCCTCGAAATCCTGCATGACCATGCCTTTCTGGCCCCCTTCTCCCTGGCGGTCCTGTGCAAGGGTGAGGGAGAGGTTGCTTTTCACGGGACCCGCAACCGGGTCTGTTCCCTCACCAACCGAAGTCCTCTGTGCCAGGAGGACTGCCTGAGAGCCCGGGAGAGCGAAGCCTTGGCGGCCCTTCGGGGAGATCGGGCCGGGGTCTACAGCTGCCCCGCGGGCATCTTCCATTTCTACCTTCCCCTGCCGGCCCTGACCGGTCGCCACTGCTACCTTCACGCCACGGGCGTGCGGGAATCCTCCCTCGATCTGCAGCACCTCGAGAGGGTCAGTCGCCAGAAAAAACTCAGCGGCATCCAGCTTCTGGAAGAGTGGGAAAAGCTCCCTCATCTCTCCCGCGACCAAGTCGAGTTGGCGGCCGAAAAGGCCGGTGAGGCCCTCTCCGCCCTTTACGGGGAGAGCTTTTTCGCCCGCTCCTTCGAACGCACCGTGATGCTGATCAACGTCGTGGCGGACGTTGCACCGGAGCTCGACCGGGTCCAGACTCTCGAAGAGGCGGTGGGGCTGTTCGCAGAGACGGTGACGGTACTCTTTGACGTTCCCCGGGTGGCGGCACTGCTCCCCGAGGAGGATGGTTCAGGGTTTCTCCTCAAGGGGGTGCTGGGGCTCAAACTAGCTCCCGCCCGCCTCTCCGGGGAGGCTGTGGCGCGGACCCTGCTGCGCCGGGGCGGCCGCAGGCTCGAGCTGCAGCAGGTCGAGATCCCCGAACTCTTCCCTTCCGTGGCCGCAGAGAGGGCCCTTTGTTTCCCCCTGGCGGTGGAGGGGGAATTCCTGGGCTGCCTGGCCCTTTTCGACGTTCGTCTCTCCAGCCGGGACCTGCTGCTGGTGGAGCTGCTCGCCGACAAGGTTTCCGCCAAGCTCCAGCGGCTGCAAACCCGGGAGCGTCATCGCAGGGAGGCGGCCCAGGCCGAACAGATGGTGGAGATGATCGGGGCCCTGGCCCAGTCCCGAACCCGCAGGGAGCTGTCCCAGAACATCCTCGATCGCTCCGCGGAGCTGCTGCGGGCCACCAAGGGATCCCTGATGCTTCTCGACGAGTCCCGGGAGTTTCTGCATATCGCCGCCAGCCGGGGGATGAACCCGCAGCTGGCGGCGAGCATGCGCACCAAGGTGGGGGAGGGGATCGCGGGAAGCGTCACCCGCAATGGTCGTCCCCTGCTGGTCTACGACATCGAGAAGGACGAGCGGCTCGGAACCTCCAATCGCCCCCGGTTCACCACCAAGTCCTTCCTCAGTGTCCCCCTGGGGACCAAGGGGACGGTCCTGGGAGCCCTCAACCTCTCCGACAAGCAGACCGCCGGACCCTTTACCGACCGGGACCTGCAGATGGTGAGCGCCTTTCTCTCCCACGCGGCGGCCATGATCGAGCGGACCGACTCCCTGGAGAGGGCCAGCCACTACGAGAAGCTCTCCATCACCGACCCCCTCACCGGCCTCTACAACCGGCGCTTTCTCGAGCAGCGCATGGAGGAGGAACTCAGCCGCAGCGCCCGGCAGAAGCTCGAGCTCTCGGTGCTGGTCATCGACCTGGACCATTTCAAGGCCTACAACGACCTCTGCGGCCACCTGGCCGGCGATCGCGTGCTGCAGCGCTGCGCCCAGCTTCTGAGAGCTTCGGCGCGGGACATGGATATCGTCACCCGGTTCGGGGGGGAGGAGTTCTGCGCGCTGCTCCCGGCCACCTCCAAGCGCGAGGCCCAGATGGTGGCCGAACGGATGCGCCGCTCCATGGAAAAGGAGGCATTCCCCCGGGAGGACGGCATGCCCGGCGGTCGTCTGACGGCAAGCTTCGGCCTCGCCACCTATCCCAGCGATGCGGGATCTTCCCGGACCCTTATCGAAATGGCCGACGTGGCGCTTTACAGGGCCAAGGCCCAGGGGCGCAACCAGGTCGTCCTTTTCGAACCCGCGTTCCAGCAGGAAGAGGCCGGCGCCTGAATCATCTCCCTCCTGCTGGTGGAATGGATCGCCGGTCCGCGACCGTGCCTGGTCGGCCAGGATCCGAGGCTGGCAGCTTTCTCTTGGTCTCTCAGCGGCTTTGTGGCATCCTTCCCCCTTGCGCCCAACCCCCTCTCTGAATCCCTCGAAACATACCGGAGCCCCCCGTGTCGATCGTCCTCGCCTCCGCCTCCCCCCGCCGCCGGGAGCTCCTCTCCTCGGTGGGCATCCCCTTCTCCGTCGTTCCCAGTCGGGCCCCCGAGGAGCTGCTCCCCGGCGAATCCCCCCGGGACCATGTGATCCGCCTGAGCCGGGAGAAGGCCGCCGAGGTGGCCGAGCGCCCCGGTCTGGAGGGGCGCTGGTTCATCGGCAGCGACACCATCGTGCTGCGGGACGAAACCGTCCTGGGCAAGCCCCGGGATGCCGGCGAGGCGTGC
>JBFHXN010000464.1:0-2586 GCA_041598955.1 Desulfuromonadales bacterium
ACGGGGAGGGTTCACTACTACTCCCGCTCCCGGGGGAAGCTCTGGATGAAGGGGGAGAGTTCCGGGCATCTGCAGACGCTGCGGGAGATCCGCCTCGACTGCGACGCCGACTGCCTGCTCCTCTCCGTCGAGCAGGTCGGGGCTGCCTGCCACACGGGGCACCGCTCCTGCTTCTACCGGGTCTGGGAGGAATCGGAGCTCGCCGAAGAGGGGGAGAAAGCCGTCGACGCGGCGGCCCTCTACGCCCAGAAGGATATCCTCGACGCCCTCTACCACGTAATCCAGGAGCGCCGCCAGAGCCCGGGCGAGAAATCCTACGTGGCCTCCCTCTTCGCCAAGGGGCTCGACAAGATCCTCGGCAAGATCGGCGAGGAGGCGACGGAGGCGGCGGTGGCCGGCAAGGGGGGGGATGCCGGGGAGGTCGTCTCCGAGGTCGCCGACCTCTGGTTCCACACCCTGGTCCTGCTCGGGTACTACGACCTGCCGCCGGAGCGGATCTACGCCGAGCTGCGCCGCCGCTTCGGGCTCTCGGGCCTGGAGGAGAAGGCCGCCCGCAAGGGGTGAACATCCCTGTTGGATCGACCCAAGGAAAAGAGGAGGCACCATGTCCCTGAAGGCCCGCCTCACCGAGGCGATGAAGGAGGCCATGAAGGCCAAGGACAGCGCCCGGCTGGGCACGATCCGGATGGCCCTGGCCGCGGTCAAGAACCGCGAGATCGACTCCCGCGCCGAGCTCGACGATCAGGCGGTGATCGGCGTCCTCTCCACCCTTGCCAAGCAGCGCCGGGAGTCGGCGGAGGCGTTTCGCCAGGGGGATCGGCTCGAGTTGGCCGAGAAGGAAGAGCAGGAACTGACGGTCATTCAGGAGTTCCTCCCCGCCCAGCTCGGCGAGGCGGAGATCCGGCAGATCATCGAGGCCGCGGTGGCCGAGACCGGCGCCGCCTCCATGAAGGACATGGGGAAGGTGATGAAGATCGTTTCGGCCAAGACGGCCGGCCAGGCCGACGGACGCCTGGTGAGCGAACTGGTCAAGTCGCGGCTCGCTTCCTGATCGTGCGGCGAGACCCGGGGACGGCATGAACGGAGTCGACATCGCCATCCTGATGGTCCTGGGGATCTTCATCCTCAAGGGGCTGCTGAGGGGCCTGCTCAAGGAGCTCTGCTCCCTGGTCGGCCTGGTGGCGGGTTCGCTGATCGCCTTTCACCTCCATCCCCCCCTGGCCAAGTGGCTGCAGGAGACCTTCGACTTCGGCCCCCGGGTTTGCGTGATCGGGGCGTTTCTGCTGCTCTTTCTGCTCATCCTGGCCATTTTCACGGCCCTGGGGTATCTCCTCTCCCGGTCGATCTCCATCCTGCTTCTGGGGGGGCTCAACCAGGTGGTGGGGGGTGTCTTCGGACTCGCCCAGGGAGCGATGGCCCTGGCCCTGCTCCTCTTCGGGCTCTCCCTGGGATCCCTGCCCGACGCCCTGCAGTCGCGGCTCGACGATTCGGAGCTGGCCCCCCCCTTCGTGAACCTGGGGGAGAGGGTCTTCAGCAAGGGACGCGAGGTCATCGAGGAGGAATTCTGAGCCGCCACGGGACCATCGCCGAGGAGACCCTTCGGGTCCTCGAGTTCGACAAGCTTCGGGAGCTGCTCGCCCGCTTCTCGGTCACCGGCCCCGGACGGGACGCCCTTCTGGGGCTCTCTCCCCTGGAGGGGCGGGACGAGGTCGAGCGCTCCCTGGCCGAGGTCTCCGAGATGGTGCGCCTTCGGATGGAGAAGGGGGCGCCCCCCCTGGCAGGGGCGACCGACCTCTCCGAGCCCCTGCACCGTCTGCGGGCCGAAGGGACCTACCTCGAGGCCCCGGCCCTGCACGAGGTCCACTCCTGCATCGAGGCGGCCGCCGCCTGCCGGCGCTTTTTCGCCGACGGGGAGCGGGCGCCGCTGCTCTCCGGGCTGGCCGGGGAGCTCTTCCCCCTCAAGGAGCTCGGCCGGCAGATCCGCGAGTCGATCGGCCCCCGGGGAGAGATTCTCGACGGCGCCTCCTTCGAACTGGGGGATCTGCGCCGCCAGATCCGGCAGGTCCGGGACCGGATCAAGCGCGCCCTGGAGGCGCTGCTCGGTTCGGAACAGCTCTCCGGCGCCTTCCAGGAGCGGCTGATCACCGAGCGCAACGGCCGCTACGTCGTGCCGGTGCGGGCCGACCATCGCGGGGCCGTCAAGGGGTTCGTCCACGACGAGTCGGCGAGCGGCCAGACCCTCTACGTCGAGCCGGCTTCGGTCCTCTCCGGCAACAACGAGCTCCTCGCCCTGCTGCGGGAGGAGAAGCGCGAGGAGGAGAGGATACTGCGCCGCCTGGGCGCCGCGGTCCGGGAGGCCTCCGGCGAGCTTGCCGCCAACCAGGTTCTTCTGGCCCGCCTCGACCGTCAGTCGGCGGTGGCCCGCTTCGCCGCGGAGACCGGGGCCCATCCCCCCCGGCTCCTCGAGGAGCCCGCCGTGGAGCTGCGCGGGGCGCGCCACCCCCTGCTTCTTTTCGGGAGCGACGGCACCCGCCGGGAGGGGGAGGCGGCGCCCATCGATCTGCTCCTGCCCGCCACCGAGGAGGC
>JBFHXN010000465.1:0-2585 GCA_041598955.1 Desulfuromonadales bacterium
GCTCGACCCCGAGGGCGACGGTGGAGGGAACCTGCTCCGAGGTGGTGAGGTAGAAGGCGATGTCCTCGGCGATCTCGCTGGTGTAGAGCTGGGTCATCCCCCGGTAGGGCTCCTTGAGGTCGAGGTCCTTGACCACGTGCAGAAAACCGGCCCTGCCCACGGCCCCGGCGACGTCGAAGCGCCCCTCCCGGGGGGGGAGGCCGGCCAGGGGGTTCTTCACCGAGGCCCGCAGATGGCCTCCGGCGTCCGTTTCCGCGTGGAGCTTCTGGAGGGGGCCGTTGCCCTCCGCCATGAGGGCCAGGCGCTGCCCCCCCTTGAGAAGGGCGCCCAGCAGGGCCGTTCCCGTCACGAGGCGCCCGAGGGCGACGGTGGCGGTGGGGTCGGTTCCCTGGCGGCGCCGGGTCTCCTCCACCAGGTCGGTGGTGACGGCCGCCATCCCGCGCAGGGTTCCGTCCCGGGCAATGATGCGCACCAGATGGTCATTCATGAGGCTCTCCTTGCCGGCAGCTTCTGGATGGTCGGGCGAATCGCCCTAGATATAGCGTTTTTTGCACCGGGAAGGAAGAGGTAAAGGCGCTCCCGGTGTCCTGTCATGACAGCGTTTCAAGAGGGAGGTGGACCCATGAAAATCATCCTGCCCGTCGCCGGAAAGGGGACGCGCCTGCGCCCCCATACCCACACCCGGGCCAAGTCGCTGGTACAGGTGGCCGGCAAGACGGTCCTGGAGCACATCATCGGCCGCCTCGCGGGGCTGGGGGCTTCGGAGTACATCTTCATCACCGACGAGAACGGCAGCCAGGTCGAGGCCTTCATGAGGGGAAAATTCCCCTCCCTCCCCTGCACCTACATCGTCCAGCAGAAGCGGCTCGGGCCGGCCCACGCCGTCTCCCTGGCCGCCCCCCGCATCGGCGAAGGGGAGGACGTTCTGGTGGTCTTCAACGACACCATTTTCGTCACCGATCTCACCCGGATCCCCGAGCTCTGCGCAGGAGCCGACGGCCTGATCTACTCCCGGGAGGTGGAGGACTACCAGCGCTTCGGGGTCAACGTGGTGCGCGACGGCTTCATCGCCGACATGGTGGAGAAGCCTGAAACCCCCGTGTCTCGCCTGGCCCAGGTGGGGCTCTACTACCTCAGGGACGACCGGCGCTTCATGGACTACCTCGAGAAGACCATCGCCGCGGGGGAGACGGTCAAGGGGGAGTACTTCCTGCCGGCGGTCTTCATGCGGATGATCCACGACGGCATGAAGCTGCGCGCTCCGGAGATCGAGGCCTGGCTCGACTGCGGCAAGCCCGAGACCCTCCTGGAAACCAACCGCTACCTGCTCAAGGGGCGCCACCACGTCCACGGCGAGGTGATCGATTCGGTGCTCATCGAGCCGGTGCATCTGGCCCCGGGGTCGGTGGTGCGCAACTCCATCCTCGGGCCCGATGTTTCGGTGGCCGCCGGCTGCCGGATCGAAGAGAGCATCATCCGCGACTCCATCGTCAACGCCAACAGCGAGGTGCGGGCCATGGTCCTGAAGCAGACGATCCTCGGGGATGCGGTGCGCCTGGTGGGATCGCCGAGGCGGATGAACATCGGCGACCATTCCCTGATCGAGATGGAAGGGTAGGCCTAGCGGAGCTCAGCTCCCCAGCGCCAGGGCCGCATAGACCCTGGCTGCCGCCAGAACCTGGGCAAAGGGGGTCTGCTCCTCGGGGGTGTGGGCGCTCTCCAGGGAGCCGGGCCCCAGGATGAGGGGCTTGACCCCGGCGGCATGAAAGAGGTTGCCGTCCGAGTGGGAGCGAAAGGCGTCGTAGCCCAGGTGGAGGTCGAGCCGGGGATAGATGTCGGTCAGCAGCTCCGACAGGAGGTGCTCCCTCCCCAGGTCGTATCCCCGGGAGGCGAAGTCGAAGCCGACCTCCAGGTCGAGCCCATCGACCAGGCGCCCAGTGTCGGCGGCCTGCCTCCGGATGGCCTCCATCACCCCCTCGGGGTCGAGTCCCGGCGGCAGGTGGAGGTCGATCCAGGCCTCGCAGCGGTCGGGCACGACGAAGCCGGCCCGGGATGAGCTCAGCTCCCGGATGGAGTAGACCATCCCCGATGCGGAGCGGTTGAAGAGGGGGTCCCGGGCCAGGTGCAGAAGGACCCGCAGCATCGATTCGACGGCGTTGTGCCCCAGCTCCGGCAGGGAGGAGTGGATGCGCCGCCCCCGGGTGACGAAGCCCGCCTCCAGGTAGCCGTAATGGGCAAAACAGGCCGTCATCCCCGTCGGCTCGCCGATGACCACCCACTCCGGACGGCACTCTTCCAGAAAGCGGCTGCTTCCGTCCCCGTTTTCCTCCTCGCCGACCACCAGCAGGAGCCCCACCGCCGGACGTTGAGCTTCCGGCAGGGTCGAGAGCGCCAGCCAGGCCTCGACCATGGCGGCGCATCCCCCCTTCATGTCGGCGCTCCCAAGGCCGTGGATCGTTCCATCCTCCTCCCGCGGCCCCAGGTCCTCCAGATCCCAGGCGGTCACCGTATCGACATGCCCCACCATGTAGAGGGAGGGCTCTCCCTTGCCCATGGTCGCCACCAGGTTGTAGCGCCCCTCCTCC
>JBFHXN010000466.1:0-2584 GCA_041598955.1 Desulfuromonadales bacterium
AGGTCTTCTCTCCGAGGGCGATCTCCTCGGCCGTGGAGACCTGAAACAGGGAGAGCTCCTGGCGGCCCGTGACCGGATTGACGGCACAGGCGGCCAGGGTGAGAAGAAAGGCGGCCGCAGCCAGGGACCTTACGATCCGTGTGATTTTTGCCATCCCTTGCGCCCCTCCCTCGTCTTGATCGGGTTTCGACCCTGCCTGGGGGATCGGGCCCTTCGGCCCGGGGAAAGATCCGGCCCCCTCCCCCCCGGGAGACGAGCAGGCAGGGATCGGCTCACCGGCGGCGTTGGAGACGGGCCATTTCGCAAATGCCGGTTTATTCCTGGCATTTCCCTATGATTCCGGCCCCTTGCTCCCACCTCAACCCAGCCGTGCCTGTCGGTGAGGAGAACGGGTCAAACAATCGGTATACAGTATAAAACACTTACGGTCTTAACATGCTGTTTTAAAACGGTTTTTTTGGTTTTTGTCCTTGCCTTCGACGGAAGATCGTCCTATGATGGCAAACAGGTTTGTGAATTAAAACCATATCGCTCACGCCAACAGGAAGGAAAAGCCCATGAAATGCCCCGTCTGTAGCGAAAAACGCCGGGTCGAGATCGACACCCACTCCGACGGCTTCGCCGAGAACCTCCAGGAGTGCGGCCGCTGCGGAGCCCTCTGGACCTCCAAGGGAGAGACCCAGGTCCTGATTCATGGCGCCAACCCCGCGGTCGTGAACCAGTAAGGTAGAGGCTTCCTCACTCTGCCCCCGGCCCCCTGCCGGGGGCGGGCCCGCCCGGTCCTCAGCGCCGGTCGATCCCCAGGGTGCCGATCTTCTCCACCAGCACCACCGCCAGATCTCCCCCCAACCGCTCCAGGGCCTGCGTCCGGGAGCGCTCGGCGATCCTCGCCCCTTCCCGCACCGTCAGCCGCGCCGAGTCGATCACGGCGCCGTCGGCTTCGGCAAACTCCACCTGTGCCGCCGCCACGCTCCAGCGCCACGGGTCCTCGGTACGATACTCCTCCACCGTCACCCTCCCCCGCAGCACCAGGTCCTGCTCATAGACCGGCGCCAGGCGCATGCCGATGCCTGCCAGGGCACCGATCAGGGCGCCCCGGACGATCCCCTCCCGATCCCCCTCGAGTTCCACCCCGATATGAATGGTCCCCGCCACCCGGTCAGCCCGGGCCGCGATCTCGGCGGTGGCGTAGGGGGCCGCTGCCACGTGCCCCCCGGCGGCGAGGATTCGCAGGTCGGAAGCGACGGCCCGACGCTGGGCCAGACTGTCGAGAGCCCTCATGTAGTAGGCGAGCTTTCTCACGGGGGACTCGGTCTCCTCGGCGAGCCGCACCGCCTCCACGGCCCCCTGGTCGAGCTCGGCCAGGGCGCTGTGCAGGGGGCGGGCGGCCTGCCTCCGGTCGAGAACCGCCAGGGCATAATGGTCCCCCTTCTCCCCCTGGCGCCAGACCTCGGCGATGCGGACCCCGGAGAGGACCCGATCGGTGGTGGCCGAGAGCTCGGCCTGGGCGCTCTGCCTGTATTCGCTCCCCCCGGAGGCGCCGGCCCGAGAGAGCCAGAAGGATTCGGAACTGGTTTCCGTGGCGCGGATTTCCACGGCGAAGACCTTTGCGATGGCACTTCTGGCCCGATCTTCGGCCACGTTGCGCTCGGCGGCCGTTCCGACGCCGGTGAGGAAGGCCTCGGGGGGATAGAGATCACTTGCACCGTGTGTCCAGACCGGAGCTTTCGGACCGCAGCCGGCCAGAAGAAGCAGTCCGCAAAAAGGGGCCGCCAGAGAGGCTAGGGATCTCATGTTGATCTCCTCTGAAAGGAAGGGAAACGGCGCCTTGGCCGCTTCAGTACAGACGGGTGAAGACAAAACCGACGGAGTCCGCCGCCACGTCCACCGAATGGACTTCGCTCGCCCCCCCGGCTCGCAGGGTCACGGTGTGGGAGCCCGGTTCGACGGGGAGCACCGCCAGCCAGATCTCGGCGGGCAGCCCGCTCCAGGAGCGCAGATCGGCATTTTCGGTGAGCAGAGCCGCCAACTGCACGGCCAATCCGGCCAGGGGGCCCTTCTCCTTCTGGGCCTGTCGGGCTGCCAACTGCTTGGCCACGGCCCTCGCCACCGCCTTGGCCAGAACCCTCCCCTCCTTGTCGGAGAGGCTCTGCCGGGCAATGGCGGCCACGTCCTGCACACGCTCGGCCCTCTGCCAGGAGGACCCGTCGAGGGTGACCTCCACCGGCCCGGCGGGGGGAGCAGAGGGTTCGAACCGGGGAACGGCGATCTTGACCGGAAAGCCGTGTTCGGTGGGGATGAGGATGAACTCTTCCCGCTTCACCGGGACCGATCCCCGGTTGACCAGAAGGGCCGCCACCGTACCCTCCGCCGTCGGTTCCACGCCGGCCTCGCGGGCCTCTTCCTCCACCTGGCGGGCCTCTTCCAGCAACCCCGTGCGCCGGGCTGAAGTCAGCAGACGACTCCAGAGCAATCCGGGGACGGCGACGCCGTATTTGGTCCGGGAGGCACGGTAGGCTTCCAGGCTTTTGCGGTAGGCGATGAAGGCGTTGTTGGAATCTCCCTGGGCCTCGTAGATCAGGCC
>JBFHXN010000467.1:0-2566 GCA_041598955.1 Desulfuromonadales bacterium
CCCGGTATCTCAAGCGGATGCAGGACGTGGCGTAACATCGGCATGACAACAAGGGTATTCTTCAGAGGCCTCCCCGCGAGGCCTCTATTTTTTCGGTCCTATATCCCAAAAAGAAGGTAGAGCCCAAACAAACCACAAGACACGGAGGCACAGAGAAGTACACCACAAGATTTTGCTGAATTCTCCGTGACCTCAGTGCCTCCGTGGTGACGACCTACGTTTTTTATATAAGTTTCGTTTTTTTTCGGGGTCTATTTGCCAGGGCAAAGTCGTGACTCCAAAGAGCACCAGAGGTGGCGGGGTTTACATTTCGGCCCCGCTGCGGTATTTTCCAAGGGATTTCCAAGGAGGTGCGGCCGCCGATGGCAACCATCCTGCTGGTGGATGACGTAGAGCTTTTTCTGGAACTGGAGCGCTCCTACTTCGAGGGGACCGGGCACACCACCGTGGCCGCGACCTCCGGGGACGAAGCCCTCTCGCGCATCGAGGAGGTTCGGCCCGACGTCGTCCTGCTCGACCTCTTCATGCCGCACATGGACGGCACCGAGGTCTGTCGGCGCATCCGGGCGATGAAGCGCTGGCACGACCTCCCCGTCATCATGGTCACCGCCGCCGGCAAGGAGGAGGAGATCCGCCGCTGCCTCGACGCCGGTTGCGACGACTACGTCACCAAGCCGGTCAACCGCAAGGAGCTTCTGGAGAAGGTGGGCCGGCTCCTGGGGCAGGTGAGCGCCCGGACCGCCACCCGCGCCCCCGTTCCCCTGCAGGTCCGGGTCGAGGCGGGGGGGAGGCTCTTCGACGCCCGGGTCCGCGACCTCTCCCTCAACGGGGTCTTTCTGCAGGCCGAAACCCTCCTGGAGGTCGGCAGCGCCGTGACTCTGCACCTGCGTTTCGCCGAAGGGGAGGAGGTCCCGGTCACGGGGAAGGTGAAGCGGGTGGAGCCGGGGGCGGAGGGGGGCATGGGGATCTATCTCGTGCGGCCGCCGGCCCAGGTCCAGAAGGCCCTGGAGGTCCTGGTCGCCGCCGGGGCCTCGGAGGAGGGGCTGGAGCCCCCGCCCCTCGACGCCCTGCGCTCGGAGGTCAGTCACCTCAGCCGCCGCCAGGCCAATCTCGAGCGGGACAACCAGAGGCTCGAGCGGCGGGTCGCCGAACTCGAGACGGAGAACAGGGAGTTCGCCGAGCAGATCGTACAGATCGAGGAGATCAACAACTCCCTGACCAACCTCTACATCTCCTCCTCCCGGCTCCACTCGGTTCTCAACCGGGGGAAGGTGGCGGAGATCATCAAGGAAGTCATCATCAACTTCGTGGGGGCCGAGAAGTTCGCCATCCTGCTGCTCAACGAGGAGAGCGGGCGGCTGCGGTACGAGATCGGGGAGGGGTTCGAAGCCGGGAGCTTCCCGGCCGTCGCCTGTGGAGAGGGAATTCTCGGGCGGGTGGCCGAGGAGGGGGAGAGTTATTTCCGGGAAGAGTCCGTGGTGGAGGGCTCCGACGACCCCCTGACTCCCCTGGCCGCCATCCCCCTGCGTATCCACGATCGGAACATGGGGGTGCTGGCCGTCTACCGCCTCTTCACCCAGAAGGAGCGCTTCCAGCCCGTCGACTACCAGCTCTTCTCCATGCTGGCCGAGCATGCCGCCACGGCCCTTTTCTCCTCATCCCTCTACGAGGTCTCCGAGCGCAAGCGTCAGACCTATCGGGATGTCGTGGACCTGCTGCTTCACTAGGCGGCCGGGACAGGCGGCCTTCAGCTATTCCCCTTCTCGGACGCAACCACCAGCCCCTCGGCCAGGGCGAAGCGCACGATCTCCTCCCCCTCGGCCCTGGAGAGGCTCCCGGCGAAGATCTCCCTGGGGGTCCGGATTCCGTCGCACCCCCTCAGCAGCCGTAAAAACCCCTCCTCCAGCGATTCACAGACGACCTGCGCCCCACGCCTCAGAAAGAGGGCCGTCGATCCGACGGGCCTGAAGAGCCCGGCGAAGGCCTCCAGGTCCACCCCCCCCTCCTCCATCTCGAGCAGATCGACGATCTCGTAGGCGAAGTCGACCAGGCGCACCTGCGGCGACGGGCGCAGCGGGCTCTGCCAGGGGTCGGGTCCCTTGGGGCCTTCCGGGGGGGGGAGGGTTTCGCCCCCCAGCAAAGTCTCGGCGTAGTTGAAATGGTAGCGGATCAGGTCGAGGGCGGCCGGAAGCAGGGCCGTCTTCCCCCTCTCCGTGAAGATCCCCCGGATGAAACCCTCCTGCAGGGCGAGTATGGCCTGGGGATCCGAGGGGAGAGGTTTCTCCTCCTTCGGGGATAGGGCCCCTTCGGCCTCGGCCCAGTGGGCGAAGGCCTCCAGGAAGGGGACCGCGGGCAGGCCCGAAGCCTTGAGCAGCGCAGGGAAGAAGGCGACGGCCCGGCCGCGGTTGTAGAAAAGGTCGGTGGCCTCGGAGAGCCGCCGGCTCCGATCGAGCTCCTCGGCGGGATAGCCGGGGGCGGAAAGGAGTTCGTAGGGGGGAGCCTTCTGGGCCTTCATGCCGAGGGAGGCGCTTTGGCGGTGCAGGGGGGTTCCCGGAAGGACGGCGAG
>JBFHXN010000468.1:0-2565 GCA_041598955.1 Desulfuromonadales bacterium
CGATAGTATTCCACCAGGAGGTAAACCGTGGCCTTCTCCTCTTCGCGCAGATCGACCCGCTCGACCCTCACCTCCACCATGCGGAGATCATCACCCTCCCCGAAACGGGCAAGAAAATCCTCCCTCTGCGCCTGGTCCAGGAAGGCGGACGCCTCGCGCAAATCCTTCCAGCGCAGCCGCTCTGCAAAATCGAGGGTTGTCCGCTCCAGACTCGCCGCCGGAGGGGCGAGCACGGAGCAGGCACAGACAGCCAGCACGAGGGCCGCAGCCAGAGCCGGGACGAATTTCCGCAGCTTACCGGTCATGTTTCTCTCCTCCCGGGGCCTTTGTGCCCCTTGCAACTCTTCGCGCCTCAGCTAGAATGTTCCCCTGTTGTCACTCCGGTGCGGGGAGCTGCTGGCCATGAAACGGGTCGAAGTTTACACCAAGAGTTACTGCCCCTACTGCCAGCGGGCCAAGGAATTGCTGCGCATCAAGGGGGCCGAATTCGTCGAGCACGACGTCACCGCCGACCCCCTGAAGGAGAGGGAGATGCGTGAGCGCTCCGGGCGGGAAACCGTCCCTGAGATCTTCATCGAGGGGCGGCTGATCGGCGGCTGCAGCGAACTCTTCGAGCTCGACGAACGGGGGGAGCTCGACCCCCTGCTCGGCCTCAGGGATCCGGCGCGCGGATCCTGCCGATGAGCTCCAGCGCCACCTCGACCTTGCCGAAGGGTGGCATCAGGTAGTATCCTCCGACCCTTCCCCTCCCCCGGGCCACCAGCTCCGAGGCGATCGCCAGACCCTCCCGTACCCCCGTCTCACCGCTCTTCCCCCGCATCCTCTCCCGCACCTCATCCGGAAGCACGATTCCCGGCACCTCGTTGTGCAGAAATTCCGCGTTTCGCTCGCTGACCAGAGGGAGGATTCCGACCAGAACCGGTATCCCCAGGGGAGCCGTGCGCTCGAGCAGCTCGTCGAGTACGGCCGCCGAATAGACGGGCTGGGTCTGCACGAAGCGGGCCCCGGCCGCGACCTTTTTCGCCAGCCGCCGCAGCTGCCCCTCCATGCTCGGCAGGTTGGGGTTGAAGGCGGCTCCGACCAGGAAGTCGGTGCGCCCCCCCAGTTCGGCCCCGAGCCTGTTGCGCCCCTGGTTGAGGGCGCTCACCAGTTCGAGCAGGCCGATTGAGTTGAGATCGAAGACGCTGGTGGCGCCACTCTCGCCACCGACCGCCACCGGGTCGCCGGTGACGGCGAGCAGGCTGCGGATGCCGAGGAGGTGGGCCCCCATCAGCTCGGAGTGTAGTCCAATCAGATTGCGGTCCCGGCCAGTGACATGGACGATGGTCTCCAGGCCCGTCCGCTCCTGGATCAGTCGGCCCAGGGCGATGTTCCCCATGCGGATGCGGGCCAGGGGGTTTTCGGCCAGGCTGATGGCGTCGATGCCCACCTCGGCGAGGCGCTCGGCCGCCCCCAGGATCTTTTCGCAATCGAGCCCCCGCGGAGGGTCGAGCTCGACGGTGATGACGGGACGCCCCCCCCAGTCATCGAGAAAAGTGCGCCGCGGAACCGGCCCCGGCGCAACGGGCGGGAGGGACTCGGCGGGCAGGGGGCGCTTCGGCGACCTCTGCCCGGGACGGCGGCCTCCCAGTGCGGCGGACAGGGCGGCGATGTGCTCAGGGCCGGTGCCGCAGCACCCGCCGATCAGGGATGCGCCGGCCTCGGCCAGCTCGACTCCCATGGAGGCGAAATACTCGGGGTTGGCCAGGTAGATGTATCGGCCGTTGACGTACTGGGGAAAGCCTGAATTGGGAAAAGCCGACAGGGGAAGGGACGTGGCCCCGGCAAGACGGCGCAAAACGGCAAGCAGATCCTTGGGCCCGGAGCCGCAATTGGCGCCGAGGACCGCCGCGCCGCTTCGCCCGAGGCGCTCGGCCACCTCTTCGGCGGAGGCCCCCTGGCTCGTGCGCCCCCCCTCGATGAAAGCGAGCTGGGCGACGACCGGAAGTCCCAGAGAGACGGCAACCTCCACCGCCCTCTCGATATCGTCCAGGGACGAAAAGGTTTCGAGGAGAAAAAGGTCGACCCCCCCCTCGGCGAGAGCCTCCATCTGCTCGCGCAGAACGGCCTCCCGCCGCTCCAACGGCAGCTCCGCCTCCTCCCCCCGGGGGAGGAGCAGAGGGCCCACGGACCCCGCCACGAAGCGCTCGGGTCCCGCCGCCTCCCTGGCCAGGCGGGCACCGGCCCGGTTGATGGCCGCCACCTTTCCCTCCAGGCCGATCCCCCCCAGCCGGGTGGCGTTGGCGCCGAAGGTGTTCGTTTCCACAACCATCGCCCCCGCCTTCAGGTAGTCGGCGTGGACTCCCGAGACCAGGGCGGGCTGCACCAGGTTGAGGTGCTCGAAATTGGCGTCGAGGGGGACTCCCCGCTGGTAGAGCTGGGTTCCCATGGCCCCGTCGCCGACCAGCACTTCATCGGCGAGGCGCTCGAGGAAAAGGCGGCTGCGGGGGGGATAGTTCATGGCGGTCGGAGATTGGGCCAAGAGAGGCTGCTTCCAGTCTGGGGGTGGTGAAGGGGCCGCGGGGA
>JBFHXN010000469.1:0-2557 GCA_041598955.1 Desulfuromonadales bacterium
CGACCCTGGTGGGTCGGGAGGCTTCTCTTTTGATCGATGGGCCCGGAGAGCAGGGATGTCGGAGGGCCTCAGGAGAAGGAAAACCGAAGGTCGGAAGGAGACGACTATCCCCTGCGGATCAAAGGAGGGGATGGCTCCAAAGACCGGGCGGGTGAGCCTGTCCCAGGCTTTTATCCCCTACAGGGTCAGCTCGGCATGCCCCTGGAAAAGCTCATCCCTGATTTTGGCGACCTCGGGGCTCTCCAGGTAATCGTCAAAGGACATGGCCCGGTCGATGTACCCGCCGGGGGCGAATTCGACGATCCGGTTGGCGACGGTCGAGAGAAACTTGTGGTCGTGGGTGGCGAAGAGGATCACCTCCGAGTAGGCGATCAGGCCGTTGTTGAGGGCGGTGATCGATTCAAGGTCGAGGTGGTTGGTCGGCTCGTCGAAGATCAGCACGTTGGCCCCGGTGAGCATCATCCGGGCGAGCATGCAGCGCACCTTCTCTCCCCCCGAGAGGACGTTGGCCTTCTTGGTCGCCTCCTCCCCGGAGAAGAGCATGCGGCCGAGGAAACCCCGGGCGAAACTCTCCCCTTCGCTGGGTGCGAACTGGCAGAGCCACTCGATGAGGTTCAGGCTGTTCTCGAAGAAGCGTCCGTTCTCTTTGGGGAAGGTCGCCTGGGTGATCGTCACCCCCCAGCGGAAACTCCCGCTGTCGGGCTCGACCTCTCCGGAGAGGATCCGGAAGAGGGTCGTCTTGGTCTGGCTCTCGCCGCCGACGAAAGCGATCTTGTCCCCCTTGTTGACGGTGAGGCTGAAGTTGTCCAGCACCTTGACCCCGTCGATGGTCTTGGAGAGGTCCTTGATTTCGAGGATGATGTCGCCGCAGGGTCGCTCCGGCTTGAAGACGACGAAGGGGTATTTCCTCGAGGAGACGGGCATCTCCTCGAGGGTGAGCTTTTCGAGGAGCTTCTTGCGGGAGGTCGCCTGTTTGGCCTTGGAGGCGTTGGAGCTGAAACGCTGGATGAACTCCTTGAGTTCGTTGGCCTTGTCGGCGGTCTTGCGGTTTTCGTCCTGCTTCTGTTTCAGGGTGAGCTGGCTCGCCTCGTACCAGAAGTCGTAGTTGCCAACATAGACCGTGATCTTGCCGAAGTCGATGTCGGCCACGTGGGTGCAGACCTGGTTGAGAAAGTGGCGGTCGTGGGAGACGACGATGACGGTGTTCTGGAAGCGGGAGAGAAACTCCTCCAGCCAGGCGATCGATTTGAGGTCGAGATGGTTGGTCGGCTCGTCGAGGAGCAGCACGTCGGGGTTGCCGAAGAGAACCTGGGCGAGCAGCACCCGGACCTTCTCCCCCCCCTCGAGCTCCTTCATCTTCCGGTGGCGCAGCGCCTCGGGGATGCCGAGGCCGTTGAGCAGCACCGCCGCTTCCGACTCGGCCTCGTAGCCGTTCATTTCGGAAAACTCGGCCTCGAGTTCCCCGGAGCGGATGCCGTCCTCCTCGGTGAACTCTCCCTTGGAGTAGATCGCCTCGCGCTCGGCCATCACCTTGTAGAGGCGCTCGTGCCCCATCATCACGGTGTTGAAGACCGTCTCCTCGTCGAAGGCGAAATGGTCCTGGCGCAGCATGGCGACCCGTTCGCCGGGGCCCACGGAGATCTCTCCCTTGTCCGCATCGAGTTCCCCGGCGAGAATTTTCAGGAAGGTCGATTTGCCGGCCCCGTTGGCCCCGATGAGCCCGTAGCAGTTGCCGGGGATGAACTTGATGTTGACGTCTTTGAAAATGACCCTCTTGCCGTAGGAGAGGGCCACGTTGTGGGCGCTGATCATGGTTGCGATGCTTTCTGTTCGGGAAAAATAAAAACCACAGGGGTGATCCCTGTGGTTCACGCAGGCTCGGCTTATACCACCGAAGGGCTGCAGGCGGCAACCATTTTTTCTTTATAATCCGGGCATCAAGGACCATTCGCGCAGCGATTGGACTGTCGTTTCAGGCCATTTGAGGGTACCCTGAAGGCCGGCGCCATCCCATCTTCCCTTTTTTCTCCGAGCCCGGAATCAGCCATGGACCGATCCTCCCGCAACCGCCTGAACGAACGCCACCTTCACCTCTTCGGAGAGGAGACCCTTTTCGACCGGATCGCCCGGTCGGTCTGCCGGGCCGCCTGTCTGCCGCGAAAGGAACTCTACGAAGCCTGGGAGACGGCCCGCCGTGTGCGGCGGAGGTTTCGCGGGGGGCGGGTGGTCGATCTGGCCTGCGGCCATGGGCTGCTCGCCCAGATTCTGCTCCTGCTCGACAGCCGGTCTTCGGAAGCGTTGGCGGTCGACCTGCGCCTCCCGGACAGTGCCCGGTCCCTGGCCGCGGCCCTGGAGGCCGACTGGCCCCGGTTGGCCGGGAAGGTCCGTTTCCTCGTGCAAGGGATCGAGCAGACAGCGCTCACCGGGCAGGACCTGGTCGTCTCGGTCCATGCCTGCGGAGAGCTGACAGACCTGGTGCTCGACAGGGCGGTCGAAGCCCGGGCCCGGGTCGCCGTGCTCCCCTGCTGTCATGACCTGGAGGTCGCGGACACCGGCG
>JBFHXN010000470.1:0-2545 GCA_041598955.1 Desulfuromonadales bacterium
CACCCACGGCCGTGGCGATCTGCTTGAGGATCTTCTTGCGCACGTCCCCTGCGGCGAAGACCCCGGGCATGGAGGTGCGGCATTCGGCGTCGGTGAGGATGTGCCCCTCGGCGTCGAGCTCGAGGAGGTCGGCCAGGAAATGGGCCTTGGGGGTGACCCCGATGGCGACGAAGAGCCCCTCCAGGGGAAGGGAGCGGGTCTGGCCGCTTTTCGAGTCGATCAGTTCCACGGCCTTGAGCCCCGAGGCGTCCCCCTCGACTTTCCGCACCTGGGTATGCCAGAGGGGTTCGATCTTCTCGTTCTGGGCCACCCTCTCCTGCAGGATCTGCGTGGCCCGCATCTGGTCGCGGCGGTGAACGATATAGACCTTCTTGGCGAAGCGGGTCAGAAAAAGGGCCTCCTCGGCGGCGGTGTCCCCTCCGCCGACGATGGCGACGGTGGCCTCCTTGAAGAAGGCGCCGTCGCAGGTGGCGCAGTAGGAGACCCCCCGTCCGGTGAATTCCTGTTCGCCGGGAACCCCGAGTTTTTTCGGTTCGGCGCCGGTGGTGATGATGACCGACCGGGCCCGCACCGGTTTATCGTCGATGGTGACGATCTTCTCGCCTCCCCGGTCCTCGAGCCCCTGGGCTTCGCCGTAGGTGACCTCGAGCCCGAACTCCTGGCAGTGCTCCTGGAACCGCACCATCAGGTCGGGTCCGTCGATGCCGCCGGGAAAGCCGGGGTAGTTCTCGACCTTGGTGGTGGTCATCACCTGCCCCCCCATGATCATCCGCTCGACCAGCAGGGTGCGCAGCTTGGCGCGGGAGGTGTAAAGGCCGGCGGTGAGGCCGGCGGGGCCGCCGCCGATGATGAGGACGTCGTAGAGGGTCTCTTCCATGTCGTTTGCTCTCCCCGAGTGAAAAATCGTCGGGCAGGATAGCACGGGGGGAAGAAAAAGAAAACCGCCCGGGATGGGCGGCGCGGGGGAGGACATCGGGGGGAAGAGCCTTGATTTCGTCGACGGGTCGGGTCTAGAATGGGCGACCGCAAACCAAGGGAGGAGAGAGCGGATGACCGAATCGGACCGCCTCGACCGGAGCATCGGACGGGGATTCAAGGTGGCCATCGCCCTGACCGCCGTCACGCTGGTGGCCGAGGTGATCGGCGGGATCTGGACCAACTCCCTGGCCCTGCTCTCCGACGCCGCCCATGTTTTCATGGACCTCTTCGCCCTGGTCCTCTCCCTGGCGGCCATCGTCCTGGCGCGCTTTCCGGCCACCGACCGGCGCACCTACGGCTGGCACCGGGCCGAGATCTTCGCCTCCCTGATCAACGGCGCCACCCTGATCCTGATCGCCGTCGGCATCCTGCACGAGGCCTGGGACCGGTTCCTCGACCCCCAGGCGGTGAAGAGCAAGGAGATGTTCCTGATCGCCACCGTCGGCCTGGTGATGAATCTCATCGCCGCCTCGAAACTCCACCACCACTCCCATGACGACCTCAACGTGCGCAGCGCCTTTCTGCACGTGCTCGGAGACGCCATCGCCTCGGTGGGGGTCATCGCCGGCGGCCTCATCATGCTCTTCACCGGATGGTACGTGGTCGACGCCATCATTTCGGCCGCCATCGCCCTGATCATCGCCTGGGGGGCGTTGCGCATCCTGCGGGAGGCGGGGCACATCCTGCTCGAGGGGGTCCCCCCCCATATCGACGTCGAGCAGATGGTGGAGAAGATGCGTGGGCTCGACGGGGTGAACGACATCCACCACCTCCATGTCTGGTCGATCTGCTCCCACATCACCGCCCTCTCGGCCCACCTCGACGTCCTGCCCGAGTACCGGCTGCGCCAGGGGGAGATCATCGGCGAGCTGGAGCGGATGCTCGAGCATGACTACCACATCACCCACACCACCTTTCAGGCCGAGTGTTCCCGGTGCGTGACCGGGCCGGTCATCCAGCAGCTTCGACACCGGCCCCGCCACCGCCATGCCCACGATCATGACAACGATCATCCGCACTGAGGCTCCATGAAAAGCCTGGTTCGCTTCCTCTTCTGGGGGGGGCTCTTCGTCGCCATCCTCTTCGCCCTCGACCAGTTTCTGCTCCGGGTTCCCACCGAGGCCCCGGGGCTGGTGGAGGTGCGCACCTTCTATCTCGATTTCCGGGAGCGGCTTCTGCGCCTCGGCAAGGGGGGGGAGTCCCCTTCCATCGAGGATGAGATCGAGCGGGCCGCAAAGGAGCCCCCTGCACGGCGCGCCTCGGCCCCTCCCCGGCCTGCGGCTCCCCCGCGCCCCGCCGCGGCTCCCCGTCCTCCCGATCCGGCGCCGCCCGAACCCGCCTCCCCGCGCTACCTTTACGTCGATCGCCGGGGGGAGCTCCACTTCGCCGATACCCTCGAGGAGATCCCCGCCAGCTACCGGCGGGAAGCCCAGTCCCTGGCGCGCTGACCTTCGGGGGAGGGAAAACGAAAAAAAGCAGGCCCGAGGGCCTGCTTTTTTTTGTGGTCTTTTCATTCGCGACCAGGGGAAGAGGGACCAGAGGTGACCGGGACAGGCACCTGGCGGAG
>JBFHXN010000471.1:0-2540 GCA_041598955.1 Desulfuromonadales bacterium
AAGCCCCATGGCGAAGATGATGCGGTCGAGAAGCCGGCCCGCCTCGCCGACGAAGGGTTCTCCCTTTTCGTCCTCCTCCCGCCCGGGGGCTTCGCCGACGAAGACCAGGTCGGCCCGGGGATTGCCGACACCGAAGACGATGTTGCGCCTCCCCTGGCAGAGGGGGCAGCGGCGGCAATCACGCAGTTCAGCCTCGATCTCCTCGAGGGTTTCCGTTCGGCAGGGTGCGCTCCCCCCCCGGTCGACCCCCATCACCCGGGGGGAACAGACGGGGAGTCCCCCGGAAGGCTCGTGGAGGGGTATCTCCTCCAGCCCCAGGCGCCCCAGGTCCTCGAGCAGGGCCCTCGCCCCGGCCACGCACTCGGCCAACTCCTGCCTGATCCGCTCAGCCATCTCTTCTTTACTTCCCCGGCACCCTTGACTAGTATGGAATCGTACGTGGAAAGGACTGTGGCCCCATGGCATCCCCTCCCCTGTTGCTGACCCTCCTGGCCCTGACCTTCCTGCTGGCTCCCACCGAAGCGCTGGCCTGGGGGGCCGGAGTGCATCTGCAGCTCGGCACCCACATCCTGGACAACCTCGCCCTGCTCCCGCGGACCCTTCAGGTCCTGCTCGCCGCACACCCTTATGATTTTCTCTACGGCTGCGTCAGCGCCGACATCACCCTGGGGAAGAAGTTCACCCACTACCTGCGCCACTGCCACTCCTGGCGCATGGGGCGTAAAATCCTGCGGGCGGCGACCACCGACCGGCAGCGGGCCTGTGCCTACGGCTACCTGGCTCACCTGGCGGCAGACACGGTGGCCCACTCCTATTTTGTCCCCTTCAAGATGGTGCGCACCTTCAACACCGTGCTTCTCAAGCACGCCTACTGGGAAATGCGCTATGAAACCCGGGTCGATCCGGAGATCTGGACCGTGGCGCGGGCCATCGCCCGCAAGGACTTCCAGGAGAACGACGCGCTGATGCGCAGCGTCCTCTCCGACACCCTCTTCTCCTTCGGCACCAACAAGCGGCTTTTCAACTCCATCCTGCTCCTCTCCCGGCTCCAGCAGTGGCAGAAGATGCTGCGCTCGCTGGCCAACACCTCCAAGTGGTCCCTGGATGAAGAGAATGCGGGTGAATACTTCGACCTGGCCCGGGAAGCCACCGAGAGCATCCTGATACAGATGGAGCAGAGCCCCTTCTGGCAGGCCGACCCGACAGGGGAGCGGGCTTTGGGGGCGGCCAAGGTGATCCGGAGCAATCTCAACCTTCTCTGGCTCGACGGAAAACTTCCCGTGACCGAGGCCGAAGAGATGCTCCGGGAGTTCCGCAACCGTTTCCGTGAGGGAATCGTCCGCCCCGAGGAACTACTCTCCCTGCTCTCCGTCGGCTAGCCCCGTTCTCTGGCTCTCAGCTCGGCCACCCGGTCGAGCAGGCGGTGAGCCACCTCCCCCTTGTCCAGCCGCGGCAACTCCTCCACCCTTCCGTCGGGGAAGAGAAAGCGCACCACGTTGGTGTCGACGTCGAAGCCCGCTCCCTCCTCGGTGACATCGTTGGCCACCACCAGGTCGAGGTTCTTGGCCTCGAGCTTCCTGCGGGCGTTGGCCAGAAGATCTGCCGTCTCGGCGGCAAACCCGACCAGCACCTGCTTCCCCTTGCTCCGACCGAGCTCGGCCAGGATATCGGGATTGCGGGCCAGTGCCAGGTTCAACTCCCCGGCGTCCCCCTTCTTGATCTTCTCCCTCACCGCCGCTGCCGGACGGTAGTCGGCCACCGCCGCCGCCTTGACGATGACCGTCGTCTCCGGGAACCTCTCCAGTACAGCCCTGCGCATCTGCTCGGCGCTCTCCACCCGCACCACTTCCACACCCCCGGGGGGCGTCAGGCAACTCGGGCCGCTCACCAGGATGACCCGGGCTCCCCGGTCCCTGGCGGCCCGGGCGACGGCGTACCCCATTTTTCCCGAGGAGTAGTTGCTGATGTAGCGCACGGGATCGATCCCTTCCCGGGTCGGCCCCGCTGTGACCAGCACCGTTTCCCCCTGGAAGTCCCTGGTGGTCAGCACTCCCTCGGTCGCTTCGAAAATGGCCGAAGGTTCCGGAAGCTTCCCCTTCCCCTCCCAGCCGCAGGCGAGAAACCCCTCGGCGGGCTCCAGAAGGTGGTAACCCTGCCCCCTCAGACGGTCCAGATTGGCCTGCAGCGCCGGATTCTCCCACATGTTGACATTCATCGCGGGCACGAAGAGCACGGGGGCCTTGGTGGCCATCAGGGTGGTGGAGAGCAGATCGTCGGCGATGCCAGAGGCCACTTTGCCGATGATGTTGGCGGTGGCCGGGGCCACGACGAAGAGGTCGGCCCGGTCGGCCAGGGAGATGTGGCCGATCTCCCTTTCCTGGAAGAGGTCGAAGAGTTCAGTGTGGACGGGGTTGCAGGAGAGGGTCTGGAAGGTCAGGGGGGTGACGAACTCCCGGGCGCTGCGGGTCATGATCACGTGGACGTCTGCGCCCGCCTTGACGTAGAGACGCAGAAGCTCGGCCGCCTTGTAGGCGGCAATC
>JBFHXN010000472.1:0-2539 GCA_041598955.1 Desulfuromonadales bacterium
CGGCCGAGGCCAGGGCGATGAAGACCGTCCCCACCGGCTTTTCCGGAGTCCCTCCGTCGGGGCCGGCGATCCCCGTCACGGCCAGGGCCAGGTCGGTGCGGGCGGCTTTTTTCATCCCCCGGGCCATGGCCAGGGCGCAGGTCTCGCTCACCGCCCCATGCTCCTCGAGAACCTTCGCGGTCACCCCCAGCCACTGGCGCTTGGCGCTGTCGGCGTAGGTGACGGCACCCCGCTCAAGAAAGGCCGATGCGCCGGGGATGTCGGTGAGCAATTTGGAGATCAGCCCCCCCGTGCACGACTCGGCCAGGGCGAGGGTGAGGCCCGAAGCGGCAAGGAGCCGGGCCGCATTGCCGGGGAGGGTCTGGTCCCCCAGGGCGACCACCGCGTCGCCCAGGGCACGCCGGGCCGCCAGTTCGGCCCGGTCGAGGAGGGCCTCCCCGTCGGCCTCGGAGGTGACCAGCTTGGCCACCACCAGGGGATAGTCGAGGGTGAAGGCAGGGGCGACCCCGGCCGGAAGGGAGGCGAGGCGCAGCAGCTCGTCGGCTCTCGCCTCGGCCAGGCCGAAGAGCTTGAGCACCCTCTGCCGGGTCACGGGCTCCCGGCCTCCCCTCTCCTGCAGGACCGGCAGGACCGAGGCCTCGAGCATGGCGGCCATCTCCGCAGGGACACCCGGGAGGAAAAAGAGGTCGCACTCCCCCTCCCGCAGTCTAAAGCCCGGGGCGCTCCCCAGGGGGTTGGGGAGGATGAGGGCCTTTTGCGGCAGCAGGGCCTGCTTTTCGTTGGCCCCGTGCATGGTCCGCCCGGTGCGGCGGAAGAAGTCGCGCACCTGGTCAAGGGCCTGTTCCTGAAGCACAAGGCGCCGGCCGAAGGCCCGGGCCGCTCCCCGGGCGGTGAGGTCGTCCACCGTGGGGCCGAGCCCTCCGGAGACGATCACCGTCCCCCGGCGGCGGGCAAGGGCGCTCAGGGCCTCGGCGATCTCCCCCTCCACGTCGGGCACGGTCATCGACTCGCTCAGGGAAAGCCCCTGGCGGCCAAGGGCCAAGGCGATGTCGCGGGTGTTGGTGTCGGCCACCTCGCCGTTGAGCAGCTCGGTTCCGACGGTCAGGACGGCGATCTTGGGGGTCATGGGCTCGCTTCAACCGGTTCGGGAGTCAATTCATCGGCCACAGTAGGTACGGAGAAAACATGAGGGCCAGGACCAGGCTTGTGGGTCGGGGTGTAGGGTGGAATAAGGGCCGCAGGGCCTTTTCCACCGGTGGGAACGCTGCGCTTGTCCCACCCTGCAAGCTGGTTTTGTTCATCCGAACCATCGGGGTCCTGCTTTGCTTTCCAGCAACTCTCCGTGCCTCTGTGCCTCCGTGGCGGTCTCTGTTCTCATTCCCCCAGAAAATGGAGGGTCAGCCGCAGGGCGAGGGCGCCGTAGAGCCCCGCGACCACGTCGTCGAGCACCACGCCGTAGCCGTTCTTGAGCCGGCGGTCGAACCAGGAGGCCGGGGGGGGCTTGAAAATGTCGAAGAGGCGGAAGAAGAGGAAGCCGAGCAGGGCCGCGGTCCAGGAAAAGGGGAGGAAGGCGACGGTGACCAGGTAGCCGACCAGCTCGTCGATGACGATCCGCCCGTCATCGGCCATGCCGTAGAGTTTTCCCGCCCCGTCGCAGGCCCAGAAGGAGACAAAAAGCAGCAGGAGCCAGGCCCCGGCGTAGAGGTGGGGGGGGAGGTCGGCCAGGAGCCAGAAGCAGGGGATGCCCGCCAGGGTGCCGAAGGTGCCGGAGGCCACGGGAGCGAAGCCGAGGCCGCCGTTGCCGGCCAGGAGGAGGATCAGGTATTCGCGGGCGGTTCTTTTGCCGAGGGGCTTTCCCTTTTTCATTCCTTCTCCCCCCGGGCTTCGGCGAGCAGGGAGTCGGCGGCCCGTTCCACCAGGCGGTAGACCTCGGGGAGGGGGCGGCCCGAAGATTCGGCGAGCTCCCGGCAGCTCTCGTACTCGGGGGTGGCCCGCAAGGGTCCGGCGTCGTCGAAGAGAAGCTTCACCCGGGCCTCCCCCATGGGGGTCCTCACCCGGCGTTCCTCCCGGCGCAGCTTGCGCCGCAGGGCCCTGTGACTGCGCACGCCGATGGCGCTGCTCTCCCGCAGCAGCAGGGCGGTCATGACCCCTTCCAGCGCCGGGGGGGCGATCACCGTCACGCGCACCCCGGGGCGGTTCTTCTTCATCTGCAGGGGGGAGAAGGCGGCGTCGAGGGCTCCCGCCGCGAAGAGGCGCTCCATGAGGGCACCGAGCCACTCGGGATTGGCGTCGTCGAGGTGGGTCTCGAGAACCGCCACCTGATCGGATTCCCCCCCATCTCCGGCCGCTTCGCCCAGCAGGCCCCGCAGCAGGTTGGGGCGGTCCTCCAGGCGGCGCTCCCCCACCCCGTAGCCGACCCGGCCTACGGTCATCGGAGGCAGGGGCCCGAAGGAGGCGATCTCGGCGGCGATGGCAGCGCCGGTGGGGGTGACCAGCTCCTTCTCCGAGCCGCCGTCGACCACGGGGAATCCCTTGAGGA
>JBFHXN010000473.1:0-2539 GCA_041598955.1 Desulfuromonadales bacterium
CCCGACCTTCTACTGGGTCAGCCAGCTCGGGATGCTCGCGGGAACCGCCGTCTACGTCAACGCCGGCAGCCGCCTCGGAGAGATCAATAGCCTCGCGGGGATTCTCTCCCCCGGCCTGCTCCTCTCCTTCGCCCTGCTCGGGCTCTTCCCCCTGATCTCCAAGAAGATCCTCGACCTCTTCAAAGCCCGCAAGGCCCTTGCCCGGTTTCCCAAACCCCGCCGCTTCGACTACAATCTGGTGGTCATCGGAGCCGGCTCCGCCGGCCTGGTCTCCTCCTATATCGCCGCGGCGGTCAAGGCCAGAGTGGCCCTGGTCGAGAAGGACAAGATGGGGGGGGATTGTCTCAACACGGGGTGCGTGCCGAGCAAGGCACTGATCCGGTCGGCCAGAATCCTCTCCTACGGACGCCGGGCCAAGGAGTTCGGATTCAACGGGGCCGACATCGACTTCGACTTCGCCCGGGTCATGGAGCGGGTTCAGAGGGTGGTCGCCAAGGTCGAGCCCCACGATTCAGCCGAGCGCTACAGCGGCCTCGGCGTCGAATGCCTTCAGGGAGAAGCCCGGATCACCTCCCCCTGGACCGTCGAGGTCGGCGGGCGCACCCTGACCACCCGCAGCATCATCATCGCCACCGGAGCCTCCCCCTTCGTCCCCCCCATCCCCGGCCTCGACGGGATCGACTTCCTCACTTCGGACAACCTCTGGCAGCTGCGCCGCTTGCCCGGGCGCCTGGTGGTCCTGGGCGGGGGCCCCATCGGCTGCGAGATGGCCCAGGCCTTCGCCCGCTTCGGCTCCCAGGTCGTCCAGGTGGAGATGGCCTCGCGGATCATGGGACGGGAAGACCCGGATATTTCCGATTTCCTCCGGGAGCGCTTCGAGGGGGAGGGAATCCGGGTGCTCACCGGACATGCGGCCAAGGAGGTCCTGGTGCGGGACGGGGAAAAGATCCTGGTCTGCGAAACCGGCGGGGAGAGGGTCGAGGTTCCCTTCGACGACATCCTGGTGGCCGTAGGCCGCCGCCCCCAAACCGAGGGCCTGGGACTCGAGACCCTGGGGATTTCCCTCTCCCCCCGGGGGACCCTCGAAACCGACCCCTTCCTGCGCACCAGCGTTCCCAACATCCTCTGCGCCGGGGACGTGGCCGGCCCCTACCAGTTCACCCATACCGCCGGGCACCAGGCCTGGTATGCCGCGGTCAACGCCCTCTTCGGTCAGTTCAGGTCCTTCCGGGTCGACTACCGCGTCATCCCCTGGTGCACCTTCACCGATCCCGAAGTGGCGCGGGTCGGGATCAACGAAACCGAGGCGAGGGAGGCAGGCATGGAGGTCGAGGTGACCCGGTACGACCTGGGGGAGCTCGACCGGGCCATCGCCGAGGAGGAGGACCACGGCTGGATCAAGGTCCTCACCCCGCCCGGGAAGGACCGGATCCTCGGGGCGACCATCGTCGGCCCCCACGCCGGCGACCTGCTCGCCGAATTCGTCCTGGCCATGAAGCACGGCATCGGCCTGAACAAAATTCTCGGAACCATCCACTCCTATCCGACCCTGGCCGAAGGGGTCAAGGCCGCTGCCGGCGAGTGGAAACGGGCCCACATCCCCGAAAAACTCCTCGGCTGGGTGGAACGGTATCATCGCTTCAGGCGGGGGTGAGCGGCGGTGAAGGACGCCCCCTGCCCCACCCCTTGATTCGGCGGGCCTTTCCATGACCACCATGCTGGTGTAGAATCGACGGGTTTCCCGCCCATGCCGGGCCCCCCTCCAACCTTCACCGCGAAACGGTTTCCCCTGTCATGATCAAGCGCATTCTTCTGACCCTCCTGGGACTTCTGCTTCTCGCCGGCCTCCTCGCCGGCATCAAGGCCCTGCAGATCGGCAAGATGATCGGTCAGGGGAAAGGCTTCGTCCCTCCTCCCGAAACCGTCACCGCCGCCGCAGCGCGCCCCGACTCCTGGGAGAGCACCCTCTCCGCCGTCGGCTCCCTTTCGGCCGTGCAGGGGGTCCAGGTCTCCGCCGAGCTTTCGGGCAAGGTGACCCAGATCGCCTTCCAGTCGGGCTCCCGGGTGCGCCAGGGGGATCTGCTCCTGCGACAGGACACCTCCACCGAGGAGGCCCAGCTCCCCGGGGCGGAGGCGGCCCTCCTCCTCGCCCGCCGGAACCTGGAGCGCGCCCGGCGCCTGCTGGAGGAGAAGGTCCTTTCCCAGGCCGAATTCGACACCACCGACGCCGCCTTCAAGGAAGCGGCCGCCGCCGCCGACAACATCCGGGCCCTCATCGCCAAAAAGACCGTCCGGGCCCCCTTTTCGGGCCGCCTCGGCATCCACCTGGTCGACCTGGGGCAGATCCTCAAGGAAGGGGACGGCATCGTCTCCCTTCAGTCCCTCGACCCGATCTTCGTCAATTTCCTCCTCCCCCAGCAGCAGCTCTCCCAGGTCAGAACCGGGCTTGCCGTGCGGGTGACCACCGACGCCCTCCCCGGGAAAGCCCTGGAGGGGAAGATCACCGCCATCAACCCCGAGGTCGATTCCGCCACCCGCA
>JBFHXN010000474.1:0-2531 GCA_041598955.1 Desulfuromonadales bacterium
ACGGGGTTACGCCTGAAATCCTTGCGGTAGAGGGCGACGGCCCGCTGGCGCACCCGGCGCCAGAAGGGGCGCTCCCCCCCCAGGACCTCTCTCAGGGGCCGGCCCCGGTAAGCCCGGAGGAACCGGCAGAGATCCCGGGTCGTCAGGCCGATGTCGAGGGCGGAGAAGAAGAGTCCCGAGAGGTCCTTGACAATCCAGCGCAACGGGGTGCGCCGGCGCAGCTGCACCCGGTGCAGGTCGATGAGGTAGGTGCGCAGGGGGCGGACCGGCACGGGCGGCTCTCCCGAGAGCTGGAGCAGAAAATGGCAGAGGTAGAAATCCCGGTGGTTGACGCCGTTTTCGTGCAGGAGACGAGCGATGCCCCCCACCTTCTCGATCAGGGCCCGCTTGAGGGCCGCAGGAGGGGGGGTCTGTCTCCATGTGCGGCAGAAATCCTCCAGACTGACGGTCTCCGAGAGTTCCTCCGTCACCACGAAGGACTCGAGTCGGGCCGGGTTCCACCCCCGGCGGCCATAGGCGACGGCGGTCATGGTCTCGACCCCGAGTTCCTCCAGGCGCCGGATGGCACGCCATTCGTTCTGCGCCCCCAGCACCGGCAGGCGCAACTGGAGGAGGTTCTTGAAAATTTCCTTCCAGCCGACCCCCCGGTGGAGCTTGGCGAAAAAACCCCGCCCCCCCAGTTCGAAGCGCAGGGTGCGCCGTCCCTCCAGGGACCGGAACTCCTGGCCGTCGAGGGCCATGATCCGGTCGAAGGCATTTTCGCTGCCGAAGAGTTCTGCGAAATCGTGACGAAGCTCGATCATCCCCTTCCCCTCTCGAGGGCCACTCTTTCGATGATTTCGGCCGCCCTCTGGGGGAGGCTGAAGAGGTCGGTGCGTCTTGCGTAATCGAGGGCGTTGGCCCGCCAGGCGGGACCTTCCGGGGAGTCGAGCATCCCGGCCAGCAGCCGGTCGAATTCCCCCTGGCGGAAGGGTTCGGGCACCAGGCGGCCGGCCCGGGCGTCCCGGATGTGGAAACCGTAGCCGCAGACCTCGGTGGCCAGCACGGGGAGCCCGGAGGCCAGAGCCTCGACCAGGGCGGTGCCGGTGTTTTCCGTGACGGCCGGATGGACCAGCAGGTCTGCGGCGAGCAGAAAGCGGGGGACATCCTCCCGGCCCCCGAGGAGCTGAAGGCGGTCCTCCACCCTTAGCCGCCTGGCCAGTCGCCGATAGGGGGCCTCCTTGCCCCGTCCGATGACGAAGAGCCGGGTGCGGCCCCGTAGGGAGTCGGGCAAAGCCGCCAGCCCCCGGATGGCCCGATCGAGCCCCTTGGTGCGAAAACCCGACCCGACCATCAGAAGCATCCGCTCCTCTTCGGAGAGCCCCAGCTCGCGGCGCAGATCAGCCCGTATTTCGGAGGCCTCCGGCGGAGCGATCCGGTCCCGGGAGATGCCAGGAGGAAGAAGGTGAAACCGCTTCTCCGGGGTGCCGTAAGAGCGGATGAAATGCTCCTTTTCCCCCTCGGCGATCAGGAGGATTTCGGTGCCGGCTTCGGGAACGAAGACAGCTTTTTCAAGGGCGGCATAGGTCCGAAACCTGGGACCGAGACGATAGAGGGGCCCTCTGGTGGAAAAAACCCGGGCCCGGTAGCAGGGATCGGCGGCGTAATAGAGATCGAGCCCCGGCATCTTGTTGAAGCCGACCACGGCAGAAAAACCTTCTCCCGCGGTACGCTCCCCCGCCTGTCGGGCAAAGTCCCGCGCCCGCACATGGTTCCCCCACCCCTTCAGGGAGAGCCGGTGGAGGGTCAGACCCTCCGGGACCTCCCCCTCCCAGCCTCCGGTGAAGACCTCGACCTGATGACCTCGGTCCCGGCAGGCCAGGGCAATGCGGAGAAAATCCCTCTGAAGGCCGCCGAAGGGAAAATATCTGAACAGGCAAAAGGCCAGTCGCATCGTCTCGCTAGCCTCCCTTGCTCTCTGGGTGTCGATGTGTCCGCCAGTGCTCGAAGGCATCCTGGTAGAGCCGCTCATACCCAACGATCATCCGCTCCGCGGAAAATTCCTCCAGGGCTCTCTTGCGGGCCGCGCTTCCCATCGCCTCCAGTCGCTCGGGAGGAAGGGCCGCCAATTCGAGCATGGCCTCGGCCAGCTTCTCAAGATCCAGGGGTTCGACCAGCCGCCCCAGGTCCTCCTCACCGAGCACTTCGGGAATGCCCCCCACCCGCGCCGCCACGGAGGGAAGTCCCGAGGCCATGGCTTCAAGCAGGGAGAGGGGGAGCCCCTCCCGCAGCGAGGGGAGCAGAAAAACATCGAGAGCCCGCAACAGAACGGGGACGTCCCTCCGGAAACCCAGGAAGGAGACGTGCTCCTGCAGGCCCAGTTCGGCGGTCAGCCCCTTGAGGGAAGTCTCCAACTCGCCGCTTCCGGCCACCACCAGAAGGGCGTCGGGGCGGGTGGCGACCACCCGGGAGAAGGCTCGCAGCAGCGTCTCGTGGTTCTTGACGGCGGAGAGCCGGCCGACGATGCCGAACCAGAAGCGCTCCTGCAGCCC
>JBFHXN010000475.1:0-2522 GCA_041598955.1 Desulfuromonadales bacterium
CCGATAACGAATGCGATAATTTTCCCGATAGACCTTGTCCGGTATGGAGTCTCCATTGATGTCTACGAGCGCAAGGGAACCCTCTGTTTCCCCATAGCTGTATCCTGACTTTCCACCGGCCGAGAAAATCTTCCCCTCATAATAGAGCCCGGCCCCGACATAGATATGCCCGCCAGCGTTGAAACTGTTGGAACCACTGAGAGCCGTCGCATCCAGCTCAAGGGGTAGATATTTAGGGAATCCACGAGGCATTCCAGGAGGGATCGGAGGCAATACCGTATCCGAAGGGATGTTCCAGTTAGTGCCATTATCAAACCCCTTGTAGACCCCTCCGTCGCGGACTTCATCGTAATAATCAAAAGAGTGGCTATTGAAAGCGGTCTCATCGGGCCCCTTCAGAGTAATGGTCGCCAACAGGGTTTTACCGTATGCCCCTTCCCTGTACCCAAGCTCATAGCTGCGCACCAGTTGCCCATCGTATCGAACCTCAATCCTCTTGAGCTTGTCGGCGGTGACCACTTTAAAACCAGCCCTGGCATCGATAATGGTATCGGTCCTTCCCTTCTCCCGAATGAAGGTGACCGTGTACTTGCCAGGGCTTTCCTGATGACCCGTGTAATTGATCTCCCGCAGATAGAGTTGACGGCCATCGACGGTTCCGGCGGCGAGCCCCTTGTCGATAGCGACCCCGTAGCTGTAGATCATTGTGTTTCCGTTGGTGTCTTGCACCTTTTTCAAGGCCCATCGGAAAATGTTCCCTCCGGTCGATTTGGCGAGAACGGCTCCCTCGTCCAACCCACTTTCGGTGCCGCCATAGAAGAATTTCGTTCCGTTCTTGTCGGTCACCTCCCACCAGTAGGTCTTGGGATCGCTGCCGTGGCGGATAATCCTGCGGAACTGCCCCTCAGTCCTGGCGTGGAACTCTTTGTCCGTGGAGCTGCGGGGCAAAAACTCCCCGAGATGGGCGCCAGGGGCGAGCATCTCCCCGTCGAGCAGAAAGGTTTCGGTTTCAAGTTTTTCATGGTAACGGGGCACCCCCCACCGGGTGTCGATGGTCAACGAAGAGACGGAAAGATCCCACCCCACCCCCAACCAGCCGTTGCCGCCGGAGGAGTTGTAGCTGATGGCGAGCTGGGGCTGCATCCCCTTTCGTCCCGGGGGGACCTCGATGGGGTAGGAAAGTCGGGCGTCGCCGGAGCTGTTGGCGCCGGGGGGCTCGATGAGGGTGATCCCGGCGCCGGGGTCGGCGGCCTTGATGTCCTTGATGGTGTTGGGGTTGTAGGAGAGGGCCTCGGGGTGCTCGGGCACCACCAGGGTGGCGTTGATGATGTCGGTGAAGTGATCGGTGTCGGAGACGACGACCTGCCGCGTCACGTCGACGTTCACCTTCTTGAGGGCTTCCCAGCGCCGGGCCTTCTCGTGGTAGAAGTAGGCCGACACCTCGTCCTCCTCCTGGCCGCCGAGCAGGAGGTTCTTCGAGTAGCCGAAGGAGAGCTTGATCGCCTTCTTGAACTTCATCCCGTGGGGAAGGAAGCGGTAACCCGCGGCGGGCCAGGTGACGTTGACCATGCCGGCGTCGAGGTCGGCGAGGTCGGCCTCGGTGAGGGGGATGATGGTGATCTCGGTCTCGACGTCAACGGCCCCCTCGGGGATGTCGAGGGTGACGTCGCGGTACTGGATCTTCTTGGCCTGCCCCGGGGCGATCTTCTCGCTGTGTTTCTCGCGCCCCGGCGGAATCTCCGAGGAGGGATCGGCGGCTTCGGTGCTTCCCCCTCCGGAGGAGACCCCTGCGGCCTCAAGGGCGCTGGGGTCGATCCGGTTGTCGCTCAGGGTGAGGGTATGGGAGAGCCCCGACTTGGCGGTGGCCTGCGCCCCGGCGCTTTTCGACTCGGTCAGGCTGGCGCGGATCACCGGCTGCCAGATCTCGTCGTCGGCCTGGGTGGCGAAGCGGGTTTCATCCTTGGCGAGGGTCAGGCAGAAGGCCCCGTCGGCGGCGCCGCCGGCCGCCTTGCCTTCCACGGTGGTGGAGGCGCTCGCCCCTTCGGCCCCGGCCACCACGAACCCCTGGATGTAGGCTGTGCGGCCGAAGAACTCCCCCTGCTTGGGGTAGCTGACAACGATACGGGGCTCGGCCGTGGTGACGCCGGCCGGGCTGGCGCAGATCATCAGCTCGTTGACGGTGACGGCGGAGACGGAGGCCTTCCCCTTGCCCCCACCGGCATCGAAGCTCAGGCGAAGGGCGCTGGTGGTCACCGCGGCGGGCAGCGGGATGCCGTTCCACCCGGCCTGGAGCTGCAGCAGGTCGATCCTCCATCCCCCCTTGACGTCCTTCCAGGCGCTGCCGTCGAGGTATTCGAGGCGGGCGGTGGCATCGACGGGCCCGCCAAGGTGAAGCTGCAGCACCTCGGGCTGGACGGTCCGCAGGAAGTCGACCCTCAGGGTGGCGTCCTTGTCCGAGGCCGCGACGGAAGCAAAGGTGGCGGCGTTTCCGTCATAGGCCGAGGCATCCGAGACGGCGGCGA
>JBFHXN010000476.1:0-2521 GCA_041598955.1 Desulfuromonadales bacterium
GGGTGCCAGGAGACCGATTTGATCAGCACCCCGCCGAGGCTCCAGAAGAGGGCGGCGGCCAGGAGCATGAGGATGGCGGCGTTGCGGTTCATGGGGCTCCCTGGGAGGCGGGCTCCTCCCCGACGGTCGGACCCGCTTGGGGAAGGGAAGCCTCCGGGGCCTCTTCGGAGGGGAGTTCTCCCGGGGCGGACTCGCCGGCGTCAGGGGCGGGGTCGACAGCGGTCGTCGACTCGTCCGGTTCGGCGGGGGGAGGAGCGAAGAGGGCCTCGATCTCCTCCAACTCGCCGGCCAGCCGGTCGATGCCGGGGATCTCGGCGGGGTGGGCCAGGGCGAGGCGGTACTCCTCCTCGCCGATCACCCCCCGGCCCCGGAGAAGACCGAGGATGTGCGCGGCTCGCCTGTCGACCCTGGCGAGTTTTTTGTTCGGGTTGTAGGCCACCCGGGGCCCCGGGAGCATGGCGACCAGGAAGGCGGCCTCGGCGGCGTTGAGGTCCGCCGGAGTTTTGTCGAAATAGTGGCGGGACGCCTCTCCCACGCCGTGGACCAGGGGGCCCAGCTCGACGACGTTGAGATAGAGTTCGAGAATCCGCCCTTTGGTGAGGGCCTCCTCCATCCGGCGGGCGATGACCACCTCGCGGATTTTCCGGACGAGGGTCTTCTCCCGGGAGAGAAAGAGGTTCTTGGCAAGCTGCTGGGTGATGGTCGAAGCCCCCCGGGCGAGGCGCTTCTGCTGCAGGTCGTGCTTGAGGGCCTCCTTCACCGCCGCCAGGTCGACCCCCTCGTGGTGGTAGAAGTTGGCGTCCTCGGCCACGATGACGGCCCACTGCAGGGTTTCGGGGATGGCGGAAAGGGGGGTCCAGTCGGGGTTGGCCGGGCCGACCACCAGCGGGTGCTCCTCCCCCTGCCAGTCGCGGACCAAAATGGTGAGGCCGGCCCGGCGGTCGGAGAGCCCCTCCACCGAGGGGAGATCCCGCAGGGCGAAGTAGGCGGCGAGGCCCCCTGCGGCGGCGAGAAGGACCAGGGCCAGCAGGAGGTTGCGAAGGCGAAAGAGCCGCCGGAGACGGGAAAGGGGAGTCATGGCGCCGGCTCTTTCGGGGAACTCCGCAGGGCCCTGAGGAGGACGACGGCCAGGGTCAGGGTCGTCAGGGGCAGGACGAAGAAGATGAGGGATGTCTGGAGGACGGGGAGCAGGGTGTTCCCGGTGGCGGCCAGAAGGATGTAGAGGGTGTAGACGAGATAATAGCCCAGAAAGAGGGCCCCCTCCCAGCGGGCGATGAGATGGCCGGTGAAGAAGATCGGCAGGCAGGCCACGGCCACGGCGATCATGACGGGAAGGTCGAAGGAGATGGCCGTTGGGGCCACGGGGATCCCGGCGGGGGCCAGAACGGCCGAGAGGCCGAGGACGCAAAGCAGGTTGAAGAGATTGCTCCCGATCACGTTCCCGACAGCGATGTCCCTCTCCCCCCGGAGGCTCGCCAGAACGGAGGTGGCCACCTCCGGCAGGGAGGTCCCCGCCGCGATGACGGTCAGGCCGATCACCATCTCGCTCACCCCGAAGGAGCGGGCCATGGCCACGGCCCCCTCCACCAGCCACCGGGAGCCGAGGACGAGCATCCCCAGGCCGCCCAGCACCAGGAGAACCTGCCGGGCCAGGCCCCCGCCGGGGGCGGGGAGCTCCTCCCGGGGGCCGAACTCCCGGGCGTACTCCTCCTGCACGGCCTGCTGCTCCCGGCGGCTCTGGCGGATCAGCCACGCGGTGTAGCCGATCACCCCGGCGAAGAGAAGGACGCCGTCGATCCGGCCGATCCGGCCGTCGAGGGCCAGAACCAGGGTCAGCACAGAGACGCCGATCATCAGGGGGACGTCGAGGCGCACCAGCTGCTGGGCGACGACCAGGGGGGTGATCAGGGCCGAGAGGCCGAGGATGAAGAGGACGTTGAAGATGTTGCTCCCCACCACGTTCCCCACCGCCAGGTCGGCCTGACCGGCCACCGCCGACATGAGGCTGACGGCGAGCTCGGGGGCGCTGGTCCCGAAGGCGACCACCGTCAGGCCGATCACCAGGGGGGAGATCCCCGCCAGCGCGGCGAGGCGGGAGGCGCCACGAACAAGCAGCTCGGCGCCCGCGACCAGCAGGAGAAGCCCGAGCAGAAAGAGAAGCATTACGGTAAGGGACATGGAATTCTCCATCGAAAGGGGTGATGCCCCGCGGATGATAGGAGAGGGCCCGGCTCACTGTCAAGACCGGGCCCTTCGCCTCCGGGCATGGAAAAGCCCGCAAGGTCTTTTTGCGGGCTTGACCTTCCTCCGTCCCTTCCGGGGGATCAGTAGACCCCCAACTCCTCGAGGTCTTTCTGCAGCACGCAGTCATGGACGGGGCGGTTCAGATCCCCCTCCACGTAGGCCACCCGTTCCTCGGTGAGGCAGATGGCTTCCGTCGTGTCGGTGGCTCCGGTCTGGTGGGTCGGCGTGCCCGTCGCGCAGGCCCCGAGCAGAAGGACGGCGCTCAGCGTCACAAAGA
>JBFHXN010000477.1:0-2521 GCA_041598955.1 Desulfuromonadales bacterium
CCTTCGACCTGCTGGTGGTCGGGGGGGGCGCCACCGGCCTGGGCGTCGCCCTGGACGGGGCGAGCCGAGGGTTGGACGTGGCGCTGGTGGAGCAGAACGATTTCGCCGAGGGCACCAGCGGACGCAGCACCAAGCTGGTCCACGGCGGGGTGCGCTACCTCGAAATGGCCGTCAAGCACTTCGACCGGGCCCAGTACAACCTCGTCCGGGACGGCCTGCGCGAGAGGGGCCTGCTGCTCAAAAACGCCCCCCACCTCACAAACCGCATCCCCCTCGTCACCCCCCTCTACTCCTGGTGGCAGGTCCCCTACATCTTCGCCGGGCTCAAATTCTACGACCTGCTCGCCGGCAAGGCGGGGATCGGCCACAGCCGCCTGATCGGCCGGAAGGAGGCGCTGGCCCGTTTCCCGATGCTCAAGGCCGAGGGGCTCAAGGCCGGCGTCCTCTATTACGACGGCCAGTTCAACGACGCCCGCACCGCGGTGGCTCTGGCCATGACGGCGGCCGAGCAGGGGGCGACGGTGGTCAGCCATGTGGAGGTCACGGCCCTGCTCAAGGAGGGGGGGCGGGTCCGCGGCGCCGAACTCCTTGACCGCCTGAGCGGCACCTCCTTCTCCCTGCGCGCCCGGGGGGTCGTCAACGCCACCGGCCCCTTCACCGACCAGGTGCGCCGCCTCGACGATCCTGCCGCCCCTGATCTGCTCAAGGTCAGCTCGGGCATCCACATCGTGCTCGATCAACGCTTCGCCCCCCCCGATACAGGCCTGATGATCCCGTCCACCGAAGACGGCCGTGTGCTCTTCGTCCTCCCCTGGGAGGGGCATGCCCTGGTCGGCACCACCGACGAGGAGGCCGAGGTCGACGAGCACCCCCGCGCCAGGCCCGAGGAGATCGCCTACCTCCTGCGCCATGTGCGGCGGTATTTCGACCTCCAGGTGGACGAGGGGGATATCAAGGCGGTCTGGGCGGGGCTGCGACCCCTGGTCTACGCAGCCGACGCCGCCAACACGGCCCGCCTGGCGCGGGATCACTTCATCCAGGGGAGCCCCTCGGGGCTTCTGACCATCACCGGCGGCAAATGGACCACCTATCGCGAGATGGCCGAGGATGTCGTCGATCAGGCCGTCAAGTCCTTCGAGCTTACCCCCCGGCGCCCCTGCCATACGGCCGACATCCCCCTGGCGGGCGGGGCCGATTACCATCCCGAGGGGGATCGCGCCCTCGCCGAGCGCTTTTCCCTCCCCCCGAAAACCGCCCTGCACCTCCACCGGGCCTACGGCGACCGGGCTGCGGCGGTGGCCGAACTGGCCAGGGACGCCGGCAATCGCCCGCTGATCGAAGGGCATCCCTACCTCGAGGGGGAGGTCATTTACGCCGCCCGCCACGAAGCGGTCGGCCGGGCCATCGACCTGTTGGCCCGACGCCTCCCCCTGGCCCTGCTCGACCGCGCCGCGGCCCTCGCCGCCCTGCCCCGGGTCATCGAGCTCCTCGCGCCCGAACTCTCCTGGGACGAGGCTCGCCGCGGCGAGGAGCGCCGTCTCGCCGAGGAGCGCCTGACGGGGGCGATCTGACAGGGGGAATGGAATTAACCCTTGACCGGATTAACCCGTTCTGGTTGAATGGTTCTCACCTTCTGGCCGAAAGCACCGCAAAGGGATAGACGACAATACTAAACCATCCGCAAGGATGGGGCGGAAAGCCCACGGGTCTCTCCGAGACAGCCGGGTTGCCGAAATATCACTGATATTTTCGGCCCCGGTTTTTTCATTTCCAGCCACGGTTTCGAGCCGAGCCCTGGGAGAGACCCATGATGACGTTGCAAAAAAGCTCCTGGATCGAAGCGGCGGAACCCGACGTGGTCGAAATCCACCGGTCCCGCTCCCCCGTCGGGTTCTCTCCCGACCCATCGACCCCGATGACGCTTCAGGCCTTCGCCCTGGTGCTCAAGGGGGAGGAGGGATTCTCGGTCTGCCTCGCCCTGCACGGCAGGGAGATCCGGCGCGCCCTGGTCTACGCCGTCGACCCCTCCCCGAAGGGACATGCCTCCTTCGCCGAGCCCCTCAGGAAGGGCCTTGCCGCCCTCAAGGGCCTCGGTTTCGACCTCGAGCCCCTCAACCTCAAATACAGCCCCGCCATGCGCGAGGTGGTGCTGCGCGACATTCCCGTCATCCTCTCCCCGGCAAACCACCGCAAGGTTCAAAAAGAAAAAACGGACCTTCTCCAGCAGCTGCAGCGCCAGGCGGATGACCTCCCCGGCCCCGAGGAGGAACTCTTCGACGACCCGCAGCTCCCCGCGACGGAGCAGGCCAAGCGCGAACAGGCCCGGCAGGCCCGCAGGGATGCCGCCACCTCGGCCCTGTCGAAGCTGGCCGTGGAAAAGCGGGTGGAGGAGCAGGCCCAGGCCCTGGCCCGTCTCCTGGGGGAGCTTTTCGCCGGAAAGAAAAGAGCCCTTCCCTCCCCCCCGGCGGAGGCCGCAAAGGCAAAGGCCGCACCGGCACGCTCCACGGCTCCCGCGGTGCCC
>JBFHXN010000478.1:0-2520 GCA_041598955.1 Desulfuromonadales bacterium
CCATGAGGAGGGTGGAACAAGGGAGGAACGGGAGCGAGAGGCCCATGGGACCGGGGGGAGGGAGAGCCGCAAGGACGCCCCCCTGCAGCAGGTCGACAAGGTGGCCGGCTCCGAGTGATCCCCCTCCGACGAGGGCAGAGCATGAAACGCCCCGGCACCGGGAACGGTCCGGGGCGTTTCCCTTTCGGACCAACGCCCCCAACCACGGTGAATCCCCGAGAAGGCCCCCGAATCACTTGCCGACTCCCTCTCCCTTGAGGGGAGAGGGCCGGGGTGAGGGTGAAGAGGTCGCGTCAGGCCCCCCTCCCCTCCATCCCCTCCCGCCAGGGGAGGGGAGCTTTCTTGATTCTCAAAGGGGCCGTCGAGGGTGGGATCGGCCAACTTTCGTTTCAACCCCAAGCCCATCTCATTCCCCGGATCAGGGGATGAGGAGGATTTGAAGGTCGCAGACGTTGGTGTTGGTGGGACCGGTGCGCAGAAGCCCTCCGAGGCGGTCGAAGAAGTGGTAGGAGTCGTTGCGGCGCAGGTACTCGTCGGGGTCGAGGCCGAGAAACTCCATCCCGGCGAGCTGCTCGGCGGCGGCGAAGGCGCCGGCGGCGTCGGTGGGGCCGTCGTTGCCGTCGGTGGAGGCCGAGAGAAGGTAGATCCCCTCCCCTCCCGAGGGATCCTCCCGCAGACCGGCGAGAAAGGCGAGGGCCAGCTCCTGGTTGCGCCCCCCCTTCCCTTCCCCCCGCAGGGTGACGGTGGTCTCCCCCCCGGCGATGATGCAGGCCGGGCGCCGGGCCAGAAGCCCGTTGCGGCGCACGTCCTTGCCGATGCCGAGGAGCAGGCGGGCCAGCTCCCGGGCCTCCCCCGTGGCCTGGGAGGTGAGGAGATGGGTCTGGTACCCGAGCTCTCCCGCCCGGGCGGCCGCCGCCCGCAGGGCCTGGAGGTTGGTCCCGAGCAGGATGTTTCCCACCCGGTCGAAGGCTTCGTCCCCCGGCTTGGGCGTCTCCTCGACCTCCCCGGCGGCCCCCTTGCGGAAAACCTCCAGCACGGCAGGGGGCACCTTCCCCTCCAGCCCGTAGCGGGAGAGGATGGCGAGCCCCTGGCCGTAGGTGGACGGGTCGCCGACGGTGATCCCGGAGGCGATGACGTCGAGCCTGTCGCCGACCACGTCGGAGAGGATGAAGTTGAGGGAGCGGGCCGGCTGAAGCAGGCGGGCCAGGCGCCCCCCCTTCAACCCGGAGAGATGCTTGCGGATGGAGTTGATCTCCTGGATGGTCGCCCCGCAGGCGAGCAGGGCCCCGGTGACGGCCTGCTTGTCGGCGAGAGAGAGAGCCCCCCCGGGCCACTCCAGGGGGAGGGCCAGAAGGGCCGAGCCGCCGCCGGAGATCAGGCTGATGACGAGGGTCCCCTCGTCGGCCGACCGCCCCAGCTCTGCGATGCGCCGTCCGGCGAGGATGCTCTGGTCGTCGGGGAGGGGATGGCCCGCCTCGATGGTCTCGATGCGGGAGAGGGGGGCCGTGTGGCCGTACTTGACGGAGATCAGCCCCCCCGAGATCCGCTCCCCGAGAACCCGCTCCAGCCCCTGGGCCATGGCGGCCGTCGCCTTGCCCGCCCCGAGGACGAGGATGCGGTCATAATCGTCGAGATCGACCTCGAAGAAACCCTCCCCCAGATCGACGGCGAGGAGGCTTCCCGAAAGGGTGAGGCGGGAGGTCATCATCCCCAGGGGGTCGACCCGGGCCAGCCCGGCGCGAAAGATCTCCTCGAGATGCTCGAATTCCCTCGGCTTCGTCATCCTGGCTCCTCCTGGGGCCTGCGGGCCCTGAGCCGCGCCTGGTTGGCCCGCACCAGGGGGTGGTCGGCGAGGGACGCGGCCCGGGCGAAGTAGTCACGGGCACCATGTTCATCCCCGTGGGCCTCCAGGGCGATGGCCCCGAGGTTGTTGAGGGCGAGAAAATGGCTCGGATCGGCCTCGGCGCAGCGCCGGAAGGCCTCCTCGGCCTCGGTCAAGCGCCCCTCCCGAAGGAAGCCGTTCCCTTCCTCGAAGGCCCCGGCGCCCTCCAGGGCCCGGGAAAAGGCGGCCCCGTCCCGGCAGATGGTCCGACGAAGCTCGAGAAAGGGCCGTTCTCCGGGACGGGTTTCGGCGGCCAGCAGCTCATCGTAAAAGGAGGAGGCCTCTTCCCTCATCCCCCGGGCGAAGGCGAGGTCGGCCCGGGCCCGGAGGAGCTCGGGCGAATCCCCGTGGCGCTTCGCCTCCCTCTCGAAACCGGCTGCGGCCTCCTCGTAGCGCCCGAGGCTGAAGGCGATCAGGGCGAGATTGTACTCCACCCCCCGGCGCTCGGGAGCGATCCGGCGCAGGGTTTCGAATCGGCTCCGGGCTCGAGGGAGATCCCCCGCGGCCAGGCCGTTCAGGGCGAGGCGTTCAAAAATCCAGACGGCAGGGGGTTTCAGCAATGAAGGAATCATGGTCCCAGGGTAGCAGGTTTTCGGGGGAGGGTGGAGGCCGGGGGACGGGACCATCCCCTCCCCCGG
>JBFHXN010000479.1:0-2512 GCA_041598955.1 Desulfuromonadales bacterium
CCCCGAGGGGAAGGAGCGCATCCTCCACATCGTCCCGCCGGGGGGGAGCTTCGCCGAGGCGGCCATTTTCGGCGACGGGCTCTACCCCGCCTTTGCCGAGCCCCTGGAGAAGTCGCGGCTGGTCTTCTTCCCCCGCAGGGAATTCCTGGCTCTGCTGCGGGAGGATTCCCAGATCGCCATCAACATGATCGGCGGCCTCTCCCGGTTCCTGCGCCAGTTCGCCACCCAGATCGAGGAGCTCACCTTCAAGGATGTGCCGGCCCGCCTGGCCCGCTACCTTCTCGACCTAGCGGGAGACGGCGCCGACTCCGTCGTTCTGCCCATCTCCAAAACCCAGCTCGCCAGCCGCCTGGGCACGGTGAGCGAGACCCTCTCCCGCACCTTCCGCAAGCTCTCCGACGAGGCCATCATCGAGGTGCGGGGGAAGGAGATCCTCCTTCTCGACGCCGACCGCCTCGAAGATCTGGCCGAGAGGTTCAAGGAAGGGTAGGGGGGCGTATCGGGCCGCCCGGGCTGCTGAAAAACCCCCATCTGCTTCGTTCCCCTTGATCTCTTCGCTGCGACGTAGCTGTCGCTACGCCTCACTCCTCGATCTTCGGGCGCCTTGCCTCTGAAGGTTTTTGAGCATCCCCCAAAATAGAGTTTGTCCACAAATTGAGGGCCTGCCTCTTCGGCGGGCCTTTTTTTGTTTCCCTGATCCCGTTCTCCCGCTCCCCTGGCACGAAACTTGTTTGTTCCAGCACGAGGCAGGCCATCCCCAAGAATCCCGGGTCCTGCGACAGGAGCTTTTTCGGGATGGCCGGCCTCAACCGAAGGTCAGCCCGGCGGAAATTTGACCTCCTGGCCAAGGCATTGACACCGCTCAAATTGTGGATGGAGAGTGCGACATGGAAGCAAGAGATGTCGAAACGGGCCGCGCCATCGACCTGGTGGAGGAGAATGCGGAGCTTCAACGCCTGCTGGGGATTGTTTCGCGGGCCAAGCAGGAGTGGGAGAGGACCATGGACTGCGTCGACCAGCTGGTGCTGCTGGTCGACAACGGGGGGCGGATCAAGCGCTGCAACAGGGCTTTCAAGGAATTCACGTCTCTGAGCTACCAGGAACTGATCGGCGCCGAGATCGGCCTGCTCCTCGACCAGTTCGAGATCGGACACGGGGAGAGCGGCGAGCATGGGGTCGTCCTTTTCCATACCGAACGTCTGCGCTGGTTCGTTCTGCAGCTCTACGACTCGGCCTCCGGGGGAAGCGACGCCCTGGGGACGGTCCTGACGGTGCACGACATCACCGAGATCCGGGCGGCCAACGCCGAACTCGACCGCAAGAACCTGGAGCTGACCTCCGCCTACGAAGAGCTCAAGGAGACCCAGGCCCGGGTGCTCCAGCAGGAAAAAATGGCCAGCGTGGGGTTCCTGGCCGCCGGCGTGGCCCACGAGATCAACAACCCCACGGGCTTCATCCTCAGCAACCTCGGCACCCTGGAGAAATATGCCGAGCGGTTGGGGAGTCTGGTGCAGGCCCAGCGCTCCTTCATCGCGGCCCTGCCGGGCCCCCCGGCCGGCGTCGAGGAGCTTGAGGAGCAGTACCGGAAGGGGAAGATCGACTTCATCCTCGATGATCTGAAGAACCTGCTTCGGGAGTCGACGGATGGCGCCCTGCGGGTCAAGGAGATCGTCAAGGATCTCAAGATCTTCTCCCGCACCGACGAGGGGTGCATGCAGAGGGCCGACATCAACGGGGTCATCCAGAGCACCCTCAACATGGCCTGGAACGAAATCAAGTACAAGGCCACCCTGGAGAAGGAGTTCGGGGATATCCCCGAGATTCCCTGTTACGCCCAGAAACTGAGCCAGGTCTTCATGAACCTGCTGGTCAACGCCGCCCAGGCCATCGAGCGTCAGGGGGTGATCCGCATCCGCACCTGGCAGGAGAAGGAGGCGGTCCTGGTCGCCATCTCCGACACGGGGTGCGGCATGCCCACCGAGGTACAGAAAAGGATATTCGAGCCCTTCTTCACCACCAAGCCCGTGGGGCAGGGGACGGGGCTCGGCATGAGCATCTCCTTCGAGATCATCAAAAAGCACCGGGGGGAGATCCGGGTCGAGAGTAGACCGGGGGAGGGGACGACCTTCACCATCCGGCTCCCCTTCGAGGCCACGGCTTGACCTGCGTCAAGGCCTGGACGACCGGTCGTCTGGTAGAATCCCCATCATGAAGCCATCGAACGGATCCCCCATCCAGGAGCCGACCCGCAGGGAGCGCAAGGACCTCAGGGTCCTGGCCCTCTTCACCGCCGTCTACTGCCGGGCCCGACACGAGGGGGAAAAGGCCCCGCTCGATGAGGCCGGGCAGGGGCTCCCCGGGATCGGGCTGGGGCGTCGTCCCCTTTGCGCCGGGTGCCGGGAGTTTCTCGCCTACGCCGTCCGCCGGCGGCTGCTCTGCCCCATCGACCCCAAGCCGACCTGCAGGCACTGCCATCTCCACTGCTACCGCCCCGGCCACCGGGAGAAGGTTC
>JBFHXN010000480.1:0-2510 GCA_041598955.1 Desulfuromonadales bacterium
CGAGCCACCCCGCAGCGCCCTCGACATCGTATTCCGTTCCGACGCCATCACCCGCAGGGCCCTGGCCCGGGAGCGCATCCGGAGCGCGGACCTGGTGCTTACTCCAAAGGTCGGAAATCTGCACTGGGCCGATTTCAGCGGCGTGGAGGCGGCGGTGGAGGCCGGTCGAAGGGCGGTCACCGAGCGGCTGCCCGAACTCCGCAGGCTCGTGGCCGGCCGGCGGAAATGGTTTTCCTTCTCCGGAAAGGGAGGATGATAGAGACGGATGGTGGGAAAGTGTGCTGGGGAAAGGTCCGGCAATCGAGTTTCCAGACCCTCTCCTTTTTCCCCCGCTGCCAGGGAGAGTACGGAATGGACGGGGGTACGTGCGCCGACTGCCCCGGGGTACGCCTGCTTCCCGTGACCTCGGCACCTCTGCAAAAAGGATCCCGCCATGCCCCATGACATCGATCCCTTCTATCTGCTGCTGATCTGCGCCGGGGCCTTCGTGCTCGGCTATTTCCTCGTTTCCCGCCTGGTCGACCGGATCAGGGGAGTGAGGCCGAGTCCCGACTCCGAGAGGCCTTCGGAAAAACTGGAATTCAGGGGTGGCGGGGAGGTGGAGAGGCTGGAGCGGCTGATCGAGGAGGAGCGTCGACGCCAGGAGCGGATCATGGCCGAGGCGGAGCGCGACTCCAAGGGAAGGACGGGAGGATGAACGGGAGGCAGGGTTTTCCAGGGGTGAGGACAATGGGGTTTTTAAGACGGCTCACAGTGTTTCTGGCGATGCTCCTGGTCGCAGCGGGTGGGGCGGGTGCGGCGCAGGAGGCCCCTGCCCCATCCGGCCGAGCCATGCTCTGGAAGGTCCAGGGGCCCGCGGGCGAGAGCGCCTACCTTCTCGGCTCCATCCACCTCCTTCGCGACCGCGCCTATCAGAACCGGCCCTCTTTCCGACGGGCCTTCGAGGAGACGGAGGCCCTGGCGCTAGAGGTTGACATGGGGGAGATGGCAGGTCCCAGGGCCCAACGCCTCTTCGCGGAGATGGGAACCTTCCCGTCGGGAGCCGGCCTCAGGAAGAGCCTCCCTCCGGAGGTTTACGCCAGGGTGGAGGGGCAGGCCAAGGCCCTCGGGCTCCCCATGGAAATCCTGGAGCCCATGCGCCCCTGGCTCTGCTCCCTGACCCTGACTTCCGTGAAGCTTCTGGCCCTTGGGTTCGACCCGGAGAATGGAGTGGACCTCCATTTCTACCGCCGGGCCATCGAATCGGAACGGCCCCTTCACGCCCTGGAGACGGTGGAATACCAGGTGGGTCTTTTCGCGGATCTGCCGCCGAAGGTCCAGGCCGAAATGCTCGAACAGACCCTGGAAGAGCTCGAAGGTGCCGAGGGCCATCTGGGAGAGATCGTATTGGCCTGGGAGACCGGCGACACGACAGCCATGGAGAAGCTGCTGCTCTCCGGGCTGAGGGACTATCCGCAACTCCATCGGATGATGATCACCGACCGCAACCGGGCCTGGATGGAGAAGCTCGAGGAGCTGATGAGTCGGAAGAAGCCACTCCTGGTGGTGGTCGGAACCGCCCACATGGTCGGCCCCGATGGGCTGGTGAGCCTGCTGAGGGGGCGGGGATACCGGGTCGAGCAGCAGTAGGAGATACGGGGCTAGGCCGAGAGGGAGGGAGAAGGTTGGAAAACGAAGGGGACGGGCATTGCAGCCCGTCCCCTCTTGCGTTGGAGCCTCTGGGGGGAGATCCGAATCAAACCGACCACCTGATCTGGCGGATATCCGGTGGGGACCGATGGTGATCAGGAGTCGCCATGGGGAGTGTCCTGGGAACGCTTTCGATCCTCCCAGGCCTCGATGCGTTGCCAGCGGCTGAGGGCGACCGATTCCAGGGCGATGACCACCCCGAAGGAGAAAACGCTCAGGATGAGAGGGAAGCCTTGAACTCTCATCAGGTCGAAAATGAAGACCTTGCAGCCGCCGATGATGGTGACGAGGACGGCGACGTTGCGGATCTCCTTGTTGCGGCGGGCAAAGGCGAAGATCATGAGGCCGGCGGCCGAGGCGTTGATCAGGACGCTCTGGAAGGCGGCAAAGGTGTCGGGGGTGGCCTCGGGGGTCTGGAGAAGGGCCAGGTGGATGCCGGTCCGGGCGAGGAAGAAGCCTGCGGCCAGGGAGCCGAGAAGGAGCAGTGTCGCAAGGCGGTTCTCCTGGTCGAATCGGCCGAAAAAGAGAGATCCTTCCGGTGGCGCGTTGTTGCGGCACCACCGGTAGTGGAAGAAGGAGAGGGCCGCGACCAGGGCGGCGACCGTGATGGCCAGGAGGGGGGATGGGAGCTTTTCAACCTCAAGTTCGCTTTGGGCGAGGGCGATGACCGTGTAGATCTGCAGCAGGTAGGAGGTGAAGCGGGCCCCGCCGCTCCCCCAGTTCCGGGCCGCCAGGGCGAGGCCGAAGGCGAGGGCCGAGAGGAGGGGCAGGGCGAGGAGGGTGTTCCCCAGTGAAATGGGAAGGGCCAGGGCGAGCAGGGC
>JBFHXN010000481.1:0-2483 GCA_041598955.1 Desulfuromonadales bacterium
ACCTCCGCCACCATCGAACAGATGAGCGCCAACATCCGGCAGAATGCCGATAACGCCAGGCAGACCGAGGCCATCGCCGTGCAGGCCGCGGCCGATGCCGAGACGGGGGGGGAAGCGGTGGCCCGCACCGTGAGCGCGATGCAGCAGATCGCGGGAAAGATCGGCATCATCGAGGAGATCGCCCGCCAGACCAACCTCCTGGCCCTGAACGCCGCCATCGAGGCGGCCCGGGCCGGCGACCACGGCAGGGGGTTCGCGGTGGTGGCCGGGGAGGTGCGCAAGCTGGCCGAGCGCAGCCGGGAGGCGGCGGCGGAGATCAACATGCTCTCCGGCTCGAGCGTCGAGGTCGCCGAAAAAGCCGGCGGACTGCTTCAGGCCATCGTCCCCAAGATCCGCCGCACCGCCGAGCTGGTGCAGGAGATCGCGGCGGCGAGCCGGGAGCAGGATGCCGGTGCCCAGCAGGTGGGGCGGGCCATCGGCCAGCTCGACGGGGTCATTCAGCAGAACGCCTCGGCGGCCGAGGAGATGGCCGCCACGGCCCAGGAGCTCTCCGGGCAGGTCGAGCAGCTCCGCGAAACCCTCGGTCAGTTCCGTGTGGCCGAGGAGAGAGAACGGCGGGGTTCTTTCCCCCTGGCCGATCTGCGGCGACCGGTTGCCGTGGCTGCGGTGACAAGCAGCGCCCCCCGGCTGGCTCCCGAAGGGGGGATGGGCCTGCTGATCCGTCTCCAGGAGGCCCGGGAGAAAAACGAGGGGGCCTTCGAGCGGTTCTGAGAAGGTGGAGGAGTTGGACACAGCCTGGGAAGGAACCGGGCATGGCTGCCCAAAGAAGCGGCAGGATGGTTGGCTCGCCCCTGGTAAAGAGCTGAAATGACAGGGAACAACGGTTTGGCATGAGCCATGCTACTACATTGACCAGCAGCACCTGACATCCAGCACCGTAGCTGGAACGATGCGAGGCAACGAAGCCCCGGGACCGATCGGTCCCGGGGCTTTTTCCTTTTCCGGAACAAGGGGGACGCCATGGACGAGGCGGTGAAAATGGATCAGGTCGTCATCGACGACACCACCCTGCGGGATGGGGAGCAGACCGCAGGGGTGGTTTTCACCCTCGCCGAGCGCAAGCGCATTGCCCGCATGCTCGACGAGATGGGGGTGGGGGAACTCGAGTGCGGCATCCCCGCCATGGGGCGCGAGGAGCAGAAAAGCGTCCGGGCCCTGGTCGACCTGGGGCTCAGGGCCCGCCTGATCACCTGGAACAGGGCTCTCGTCTCCGACATCCAGGCTTCCCTCGATGCCGGGGTGCAGGCCGTCGATATCTCCCTGTCGGTCTCCGACATCCACATCGAGCACAAGTTGCGCAAGAGCCGCGACTGGGTCAAGGAGCAGCTCAAGACCTCCCTCGGTTTCGCCAAGGAGCGGGGCCTCTATGTCTCCGTCGGCGGAGAGGACGCCAGCCGCGCCGACCTCGACTTCCTGGTGGAGCTGATGGAGATCGCCAAGGGGATGGGGGCCGACCGCTTCCGCTTCTGCGACACCCTCGGCATCCTCGACCCCTTTTCCACCTACGAGAAGGTTCGCTTCCTGCGCGACCGGGTCGACATGGATCTCGAGGTGCACACCCACAACGACCTGGGGATGGCCACAGCCAACGCCCTGGCCGGCATCCGCGCCGGGGCGCGCTTCGTCAACACCACCGTCAACGGTCTCGGCGAGAGGGCCGGCAACGCGGCCCTGGAAGAGGTGGTCATGGCCCTCAGGCACGCCTGCGGCATCGACCCCGGCATCGACACCCGCCGCTTCGTGGAGATCTCCCGGTTCGTAGGGAAGGCCAGCCGTCGGCCCGTTCCCGAGTGGAAGGCGGTGGTCGGAGAGAAGGTTTTCTCCCACGAGTCGGGCCTCCATGCCGACGGGGTGATCAAGAACCCGGTCAACTACGAAGGGTTCGATCCCTGCGAGGTCGGCCTCTCCCGTCACATGGTCCTCGGAAAACACTCGGGGAGAAGCGGCCTGCTCTTTCGCCTGCGTCAGCTCGGCCTCGAGCTCGATCTCCTCGAGGCCGACGACCTGCTGGAGCGGGTGCGCCGCATCTCCCAGCGCAACAAGCGGCCGCTGACCGACCAGGAACTCCTCACCCTCTGCCGGTCGCGACAGGTCGCCTGAAGAGGGGACTGGCTCCCGCAGGGTGCCTGTTCCGGTCTGTCAGAAGTCAGAAGTCAGGAGACCCCCGGCATCTTTCCGACGTCTCCCTCCCCCTCGAGGGGGGAGGGCCGGGGTGGGGGTGATCCGGATCAAGGGCTGAAGCCAGCCGTAGGGTGGAATAAGGCCGAAGGCCGTTTCCACCATCCCGATGACGGTGGAAATGCTTCGCTGATCCCACCCTACAAAAGATGACCAAAGGTCCAGTCATGGAAATCACAACGCCCACCCGGTCCGAGTGGACCCTGTTCTCCGAACTGGCTCGCCTGGAGGGGTGGCGCGTCCCC
>JBFHXN010000482.1:0-2483 GCA_041598955.1 Desulfuromonadales bacterium
CGTCACCCCATTGCGGGTGGTGCCGTGGGGCCGACGGAGACGGGCCGGCCGACCCGTTCCTGGTCGCTCAATGCCGGCCACCGACCCTGCGCGACAGTAATGCTGGCGCAGCGCCAAAAACGGCGGCCGGCCCGGACCGGCGAAGTCGGCTTTTCACCCTCACCCCGACCCTCTCCCGTCGAGGGAGAGGGGGGCTTCCTTCCACCTCTCCTGTCTCCGGTCGGTCTCAGCGTGTCCCGGCGGCGGCCGCCTTGGAGGCGGGGGCCTCGCGGCTTGCCCCCTTGAGCTGGGAGAGCTGGCGGATGACGGCCCGGCTTTCGTCCTGGCGCCCCGCCATCTCCCGGAAAATGCGCTCGGCCATGGCGCCGACGCTGTCGACGGCGGTATCGATGGCCCGGGTGTCGCTCTGGTGCTTGCCCGTGGCGGTCACCATCTCTTCGGCCAGGGCCTTGATCTCCTCGATCGACTGCACGATGCGCGCAATTCCCTGGGCCTGCTCCCGGGAGGCGTGGGAGACCTGGTAGGACATCTCCCCGAGCTCCTCGATGGAGTGGGAGACGAACTGGGAACTGCGGACCTGCTCCTGGGTGGCCTTTCGGATGTCCCGGGCCATCTCCATGGCGGGGGTGGCGCTCTTGAGGATATGCTGCAGCGCCTCTCCCGTCCCCTTGCCGAGGTCGATGCCCGCATCGACCAGGGTGCGGGTTTCCCCGATGTGGGAGACCGCCTCGCGGGTCGCGGTGCGGATCTGCTGGATGACTTTTTCGATCGACCCGGCCGAGCCGGCCGTCTCCTGGGAGAGGTTGCGGATCTCCTCGGCCACCACGGCGAAGGAGCGGCCGTGCTCCCCGGCCTGGGCGGCGATGATGGAGGCGTTCAGGGAGAGGAGGTTGGTCTTCTGGTTGATCTCGTTGATCACGGTGAGGGTCTGGTCGATCTCCTCCCCCTTCTGGGCGAGAAACTCGATGGCCTTCACCGCCCCGTCGACGGCCCGGGAGATTCCCTGGAGCCCGGCGAAGGCGTCCCCCACCATGCGGGCCCCCTCCTCGGCCTGCTGCCTCACCTTCTCCGAGAGCTGCTGGGAGGTGTCGGCGTTCTTCTCCACCTCCTGGATGGAGACGGTGATCTCCGTCATGGCGGAGATCGATTTCTCCATGAACTGGGCCAGCTGCCCGAGGTTCTGGGCGACCTCCTGGATGGTGGTGGAGATCTCGGAGGTGGCCGAGCTGGTGTCGTCCACGGCGTGGCGGATGACGTCGGAGGAATCGGCGATCTGGGAGATCGTTTCGGTGGTGGAGACCGTCCCCTTTTTCAGGGAGGAGAGCTGGTCGGAGAAGCGGTCGCGGTACTTGAGGGATTCGGCGAAGGTCTCCTCGAGCTCCGAGGTGAGGGACTCGACCGCCTCGAGGAGCTTGATCTTGTTGAGGGCCGCGGAAACCTGGTCGGCGAAGAGGCGGACGGTATCGACGTCGGTGTCGTCGAGGGTTTTGCGTTTGAGCTTGTTGTCGACCCCGAAAACCCCCACCGCCTCGCCGTTGAGGGTGATGGGGCAGAGGATGAAGCTGCGGGAACGGAGCTGGGAGATCTTGTCGCAGGGGGGCTTCAGGCGGAAGTCGGCGGACATGCGGGAGATGTCCTGGACCAGGAAGCTGCGGTTTTCCCGGACGGCCTTGGCGAGGACGCCGGCCCGTTCGTCGAAGGGGAGGGAGATCCCCGAGGTCTTTCCTTCGCCGGCCCCCCGGCTGGCCATGAATTCCAGGGCCGTGCGATCCTTGTTGAGCATCAGGATGTTGACCCGGTCGTAGCGCAGGATGTCGTGGAGGCTGTCGGCGGCGAGTTGGATGACCTCCCGCCGGTCGAGGGATTTCTGAATGTTGGCGTTGGCCGAGTGGAAGTTTTTCAGGTTGAAGTTGAGCTCGGTGAAGCGCCGCTCGAACTCCTCCTTCTGGTCGGCGATGGTGCGGTTGAGCTCGTCGAGGCGGTCGGCCCGCTGATGAATCTGGTGGCTGGCGCGGCCGATGAAAAAGCCGAAGACCCCGAAGACCAGGGCGGTCCCCCCCCCCATGTAGAGGTAGAGGGCAAGGTTCTCGCCGCTGGAGAAGGCATGCCCGAGAAGGCGGCTCCAGAAGCCCCCCTCTTCCTCCGCGAAAAAGGGGAGGCGCACCAGGGCCCACCCCAGCGGAGCGAAGGAGCCGAGAAAGGCCCCGATCAGGGCGTAGCGCAGGCCGACGCCGACCTCATTCTGCAACGTTGAACGGACCATCACTCCCCCTCGTTGAACTGAATGCAAATTAGCGGTCCATCATAGCAGAATCGCAGGGAAATGGAACGCCAAATGCGCCCCTCAGCGGCCCCGCAGGAAACGCCCCAGCCGCAGCAGCAGCCCCTGCCGGGTCATCAGCGCCCCGTGGGGGCAGAGCTCCTGGCAGCAGAAGCAGCGGATGCAGCGGGGGTAGTCGATGGCGAGCTTCCCTTCATGGATC
>JBFHXN010000483.1:0-2482 GCA_041598955.1 Desulfuromonadales bacterium
GGGCGCCACTCGGCGAGAAAGATCTTCCCGAAGGATGCCTCGGCCTGCAGTGAAACCTCGACGTTCTGCCCTTTGCTGTAGGTGAGACCGTAGCGGTTGTAAACCAGGGGAAATTGATAGGCGGCCGTTCCGGGGTAGGGGGAGGGGGAGCCTTCCTGGTAGATTCCGGAAACCTCGGTCCTTCGCAGATGAAGAGGTGAGGGTTCCGCGGTCAGTTCACCGGCGAACTCGTTTATGAGCTGTTCCAGTAGGCGAAGCGCTGCTGAGGGAGGTTGGGACTCACCGGCACGGCCGGTGGCCTCCGCCGTCTGCCGCGCGGCCTCCCTCCGGGACCAGGGGCGGTTTCCCTGCAGCGAGCTCTCGATCAGCCCCGCGGCAGAGAGGCGGTCGAGGGCGGGGTAGACCCAGCTCTCCAGGGGGATGTCGGCCGAAGGGGCTGCGGGTGCCGAAGTCGGAACGACAACCTGCAGCAGGGCGAAGAGCAGGAGAACCAGCGACGCTCGCAAGGGGTTCCTCCATGAGGGACATTACAATGCCAAGAATTGAAATGAATGGAAATTATGTCATCAAAATGAGACCCTGCAATGAAACCCAGGTTCTCGCACTCGAATTTGGCGCGAGGACGGCATGGATGACCATGACTGAACCACCGGGAAGGAGAGGCATGAAATCCTATCGAAGGGAACTCTGGTTCGAGGTGCCTGCCCGCCGGGGCTTTGTGAACATCACCGGCGAGGTGGAGGAGTGTCTCTCCGCAAGCGGGATCCGGGAGGGGCTCTGCCTGGTCAATGCCATGCATATCACCGCCTCGGTCTTCATCAACGACGACGAAGGGGGGTTGCACCGGGACTTCGAACGCTGGCTCGAGCAGCTCGCCCCCCACCAGCCCCTGGAGCTCTACCGGCACAACCGCACCGGGGAGGACAACGGCGACGCCCATCTCAAACGAACGGTGATGGGGCGGGAGGTGGTGGTGGCCGTGACGGGCGGGCGCCTCGACTTCGGCCCCTGGGAGCGGGTCTTCTACGGGGAATTCGACGGGAAGAGGCGCAAGCGGGTGCTGGTGAAGATCATTGGCGAATAGGGCTCGTCTGGATACTGTATACAATACTTCTTGTCCCTCCCCCTTTCCCTGTGATAAAAAGCACTCGGGCGGAACCGCTGCCGAGACGGCAACCATGTGATATAGTTTGGCATATGCACATCAGAGGAGAGAGACGATGAGCGAAAAGGACCAGGTCTGCTACACCTTCGAGGGGGCCCTTGAGCTGGCCGTGAAAATGGAGGAGGAGGGGTTCCGGAACTACCTCGCCGCCATGCGGAGGGTGAAGAACAAGGCGGCCCGGGAGATTCTCAAGGATGCGGCCCTCGACGAGCTCCAGCACAAGCACGAGCTGGAGAAGGCCCTCGTGGAAGGGCATGTCGAGGGCGGGGAGGCGATGGGCAAGCCTGTTCCCACCATGAACCTCGGATACATCCTCGAGAAAAAGGAGCTCGGCCCCCAGGCCGATGGTCGCCAGGCTCTCGCCTATGCCATCCATCTGGAGAAGGGTGCCGTCGATTTCTACAAGCGGATGTCCCAGGGGTGCCAGGGGGCTCCCATGGGGAAGCTCTTCGAGCGGCTCTTCAATGACGAGAGCCGCCACCTCAGGGTCCTGGAGGACCTCTACGAGGAGCATTTCCTGACCGAAAACTAGCCGGTCCGTTTATCCAACCCCTGCCGCGTCGTCGGTATCCGTCGCCAGGGGGGCTTGAAACGTCGGGGGCGCCATCCGTTGGGTGGCGCCCCCGCTCCATTTCAAATGATGTTGAAAATGACGCGATGTGCCCTTGCAGGATCGGTATCCTGCTGTAGACATTAATAAGAAGATAGTCTTTTTCAAGTGATTAAAAAAGCTGTTTACAGGGCAAGGGCGAGAGGGTATATTTCAAAAATAGAACAATGTTTGTTGTTTCCGCTTGCCCACGGGTCGGGAGGCTGCCATGAACAGTCATGTGGTCATGGGTGTTTTCGCAATCTACGTCATGGTGGTGACACTGCTGAGGCTCCTTTTCGATCTCGAGCTCCCCCGGGTGCGGGTCTTGAAGAGGGTTTGGGGGCATACCCGGGGGGCGGTCATCTACTTTGTCGCCGAAGTTCTTCTTCCCATGGCTCTGGGGATCATGTACCTGGCCCGGGGGCTGGCTTCCTCGGGTTTCTAGCGGGGGAGGCGATGAAAAACGCCCGGCTGCTCTGCTGCCATCATCATCCTCGCCGCGGCGTACCTCTCGGTACGACTCACTTCTCGGATTTCGGACGCCTTGGATCCGGATATTTTTGATCAGCCTCTGTTTCAGCCTCTGTTTGTTGGAAATTCTGATCTCTTTCCGGAGAGCGCAAACCGGAAAGCACTTCATTCCCAACCTCCCTCCTGATTCCTGAAGCCCGCCCCTCCTGAATCCCGCCAGCACGGGACAGGCACCCTGGCGGGAGCCAGTCCCC
>JBFHXN010000484.1:0-2481 GCA_041598955.1 Desulfuromonadales bacterium
CAGGAGCGCCTCGCCAAGCTGGTCGGCGGCGTCGCCGTGGTCAAGGTCGGTGCGGCCACCGAGACCGAAATGAAGGAGAAGAAGGCCCGCGTCGAAGACGCCCTGCACGCCACCCGCGCAGCCGTCGAAGAGGGGATTGTCCCTGGCGGCGGCGTCGCCCTGGTGCGCTGCATGGCCGCCCTGAATTCCCTCAAGCTCGACGGCGAGCAGCAGCACGGCGTCAACATCGTGCTCCGCGCCCTCGAGGAGCCCCTGCGGCAGATCGCTGCCAACGCCGGCATGGAAGGCTCCATCGTCGTCGACAAGGTCAAGAACGGCCAGGGGGCCTTCGGCTTCGACGCCCAGGCCGACGAGTACTGCGACATGCTCAAGGCCGGGATCATCGACCCGACCAAGGTCACCCGCAGCGCCCTGCAGAACGCCGCCTCCGTGGCCGGCCTGATGCTGACCACCGAGGCCTGCATCGCCGAGAAGCCCAAGAAAGACGGCGGCATGCCCGGCGGCATGCCCGGCGGCATGGGCGGCATGGGCGGCATGGGCGGAATGGACATGATGTAATTCCGTTTGCCGATCCACAGGTGAGAGAAAAAGCCCCCGGGGAAACCCGGGGGCTTTTTTGTTGTTGGCAACGGAAAGCGGCGGTTGAAAAGGAGGAGGAGCCAGATATGCTGCTTAATGTGAAGGGAACAGGTCTGGCCTGAAACCTGTGAACTTCAAACCCCCGAAGGGAAATGTTCCCATGTTGAGCCGTGCCGAAAAACTGAACGGGACCCGGTCGCTCACGACGCAAGTCGACCACTCGACAAAAACCGTCCCCAAACGAAGTCCCTCCTTTCCCGACAGGGAACTGCCGGCTCTTTACAAGTGCCCCGCCCGCCTCGTCATCCTCCTGGGGGCCTTTATTTTTCTGGCTGAAACACTGGTCATGTTTGCTCTCGCCCTCGTTCCGCCCCTCCCCCTCGCCTGGGGGGCCTTCATCGATGCCGGCGCCCTGGTGCTGGTCCTCTTCCCCCCCCTCTATTTCCTGCTCTTCCGACCCTTCCGAAGACACCTGGAGATGCACAGGCAGGACGAGGAGGACATCCGCCAACTCTCCCGAAAGCTCCTTTCGGCCGCCGAGGATGAGCGCCGCCGGCTGGCCCTCGACCTGCACGACGAATTGGGCCAGGGGCTCACCGCCCTGCATCTTCAGATGGAAGATCTCCGGGGAGCTCTTCCCGAAGGGAATATGGACCTGCCTTCGCGCTGCGACAGGATCATCGGCCAGGTTAGACAACTCGGTGACCAGGTGAGGGCCACCGCCTCGAGCCTGCGCCCCTCCATTCTGGACGACCTCGGCATCGTTGCCGCCCTGCAGGCCCTGGTCTCCGATCTGCTGCAGGCCAACCCCCAGCGCGGCATCGAACTGCGAGCCCTCGGCCTCAACCGGCGACTCCCGCCCGAAACGGAAACCGCCCTCTACCGGGTCTGCCAGGAGGGGATCAGCAACGCCCTGCGCCACGGTGAGGCCAGCCGGATCTCCATCCACCTGACCGCGAGCCACCCCCGGGTGATCCTCACCATCCAGGACAACGGCAAGGGATTTGACCCGCGGCGCCCCTATACAAAAAAAGATGAAGCCCGGCCGGGGTTGGGGCTCATCGGCATGCGGGAGCGGGTGGGGGCCGCGGGAGGCTTCTTCCGCATCACCTCGACACCCGGCCGGGGGACGACCCTGCGGGCCGAGTTTCCCATGAACGGCGGAGACTCCGATGGATAAGATCCGGGTGCTGGTGGCCGACGATCACCCCGTCGTGCGGGCGGGGGTCCTCGCCCTGATCGAGGCCCAGCGCGACATGACGGTGGCCGGGGAGGCCATGGACGGCCGCGACGCCCTGGCCAAGGCCAAGGCCCTTCGACCCGACGTGGTACTCCTTGACATCTCCATGCCGGGACTGAGCGGGCTGGAGGTGACCCGCCTCCTCAAGGAGAGCCTCCCCAGTGCCCGGATCGTGATCCTCTCCATGCACGAAAAGGAGGTCTACGTCCAGCAGGTGCTGCGCAGCGGCGCCCTCGGCTACCTGCTCAAGGGGTCCGATCCGGCCAACATCCCCAAGGCCATCCGCGCCGCCAACGCGGGAGAATACTTTCTCTGCCCCCGGATCAAATCCGACCTCATCCAGGGCTTCATCCGGGGGGACCAGGGGGCCACTCCCGTGCGGCAGTACGACCGCCTTACCGACCGCGAGCAGCAGGTCTTCCGCCTGCTGGTGGAGGGGCACTCCACCTGCAAAATTGCCGACATGCTCTGCGTAAGCCCCAAGACCGTGGAGAAGCACCGAACCAACGTGATGAAGAAACTCGGCTTCGCCAACCTGACCGAAATGGTCAAATACGCCCTCAGCATCGGGGTCATCGACCTCGACTTTCTAGAGAGTTAAGCCCTCCCCTGCTCCTTCCCCCCATCCGATGGTAGGTTTTTCCCACCCCCAAAACGGGGGG
>JBFHXN010000485.1:0-2478 GCA_041598955.1 Desulfuromonadales bacterium
CGCCGCCCTCTTGCTCGGCCACCAGGGGCGCCTCGGCGGGAACCCCGATCTTGCGGTTTCGCAGGGAGACCAGGGCGGTCTCCACGAAGGCCTGGAGGCGCTCCTCCATCCGGGCCGCCCGCTCCGGCTCCTGGCGCAGCAGGTTCCCCGATTCCCGGGGAGGGAAGTCGAGGCTGAAGCGGTAGAGCTCGGGCTTGACCCGGGGGGCCTGGATGAGGATGTAATCCCCCTCGATGTAGGCCACCTGGTCCTCCCCTCCCGAGGGTTTGATCACCGCGTGCCCCTCGTCCTTGAGGGCCGGGGAGAAGAGGTTGCGCCCCCAGCTCTGGTGGGGGGTGCGCAGGTCGAGCAGGGCGAGGATGCTGGGGATGATGTCGACCTGGTTCGCCACGGTCTGGAGGCGCCGGGGCGTCTCGCCGAGCAGGGACGGGGCGTAGAAGAGCAGGGGCACGTGGAAGCGGGAGAGCCCCATGGGGGTGATGGGCGGGTTGCCGCCGAAGGCGTGGTCGCCGGTGACGACGAAGAGGGTGTCCCGGAAGTAGTCCTCCTGCCGGGCCTGCCGGAAGAACTCACCCAGGGCCCAGTCGGCGTAGCGCATGCCGTTGTGGCGCCCTTCCCGGTCGTCCCCCGTGACGATGCGGGGGAAGGGGAGAGGCTCGGGGAGATTGAAGGGGGCGTGGTTGGAGAGGGTCAGGATGACGGAGAAGAAGGGGCCCTTTTCGGCCATGGCCCGGAATTCCTCGTTGGCCCGATGGTAGACGTCCTGGTCGGAGACCCCCCAGACGGGGTCCCGGAAGGCGACATTCTCGTATTTCTCCGTGCCGATGAAGCGCTCCATGCCGTGCTGGCGGAAGAAGCCCTCCTTGTTGTCCCAGGAGAAGAGGCCGTTGTAGAGAAAGAGGGTCTGGTACCCCTGGCGGTCGAGGAGCATCGGCAGGGAGGAGAACTCCTGGTTCGCCTCCATCATTTTCATCAGGTACTCGTACCCGGGGAGGTTGGGGAAGGAGGTGAGGGAGCTGTAGACCCCCTGGTGGGTGTGGGTGCCGCTGGAGAAGGCCCGCTCGAAGAGGACCCCCTGGGCGGCCAGGCGGTCGAAGTCGGGGGTGAGGCCATCGGGCGCGCCGAGGGCGCCGGTGAAGCGCCCGGAGAAGCTCTCCATGAGGATGACCACCACGTTGACGGGTCGCCCCGGCTTGCGCCCCGGGAGGAGTCCGGGGGTCGGGGCGGGCCGCCGCAGCAGGGGGTACTCCCCGGCCTGCAGGGGCTCGTCCCCCGGGAGCAGGACCATCTCGCGGGTGAGGGCCAGGGCCTTCTCCTTGGGCATGGCCTTGGCCCAGCTCTCCTGCTTGCTGTAGATTTTGTCCCAGCCGCTGCGGGCGAGGGTGAAAAAGCCGTTGCAGGCCAGGTGGTTGGCGAAGGCGTGCTGGGAGAAGAAGGCGTCCCCCCAGCGCAGGGGCTCATTTTGGATGCCTCCCCGGATGGCGAAGACCATCAGGACCGCCAGCAGCAGGCCCCCCGCGATCCGCAGGGGGAAGCGGCCCAGGCGGGGGCCAGGGGTCCCCTCGGCGAGCAGTCGGCGGGAGAGCCATCCGATGCCGAAAAAGAGGGGGAGGGCGGCGGCGGCCCAGATCAGCAGGTAGGGGAGCACGGGGTAGCCGTCCCAGATCATCCCGCCGACGATGACGGGGTGCCCCAGGTACTCGTAGACCAGCCCGTTGAAGCGGGCCTGGAACTCCCGGTAGAACTCGGCTTCGGCCAGCCCGAGCAGGAGCAGGCCTCCTAGCAGCAGGGAGAATCCGGTCATCACCCAGCGGCGGGGACGCCCTCTCACCAGAAGCAGGGTGAGAAAAAGGAGCATCAGCAGGTAGGAGCTGATGGCGAGGTCGAAACGGAGGCCGACCAGGAAGCTCTGCCGGAGGACGGCGGCGGGGACCTCGGCGGCCAGTTCAAAATTTTTGACGAGCAGGGCCAGCCGGAGCAGGGCGAAGAGGGCCAGAAGCAGCGGGTAGAGGGCGAGGACCAGCCGCCCCTCGGGAGGAAGCAGGCCGGCGAGCCGGCGCAATTGTTGGAACATGGGGGTGAAGCCTTTCTAGGTTGAGGAATGAAGCGAAATTGGGACCGCTGATCAAAAGCAAGAGACGTGCCATCCACCAAAGGGATCGACCCCGCAGGGAGGCCTCGTCAGGGAGGGGCCGTCGTGTTATCCTTTTTCCTCGGGGTTCGGCGGCCCGGGGCCTTTTTCCCCCTGACGGCTGAGGGGGAAATCCCGCCCGAAGGGCTCCCCGGATCATCGCATTCCGTCTCCCCCTGGGGGCGGGCCTAGTGATTTCGCGTTTCTGACGTCCATGGATTGTTGACCACCGGGAGGCTGTCGATGTTCGAGATGCAGGGCCCCTCCGGCCGCCAGGTGTCGATCCAGCAGGTGCTGCAGAAGGACGGCTCCGTCTTCTCCATCCAGTGGTCGGTCATTCCCGCCCC
>JBFHXN010000486.1:0-2478 GCA_041598955.1 Desulfuromonadales bacterium
GTCATGGATACAGGGCCCCGGAGCGTCTCCCGGTTCCTGGGTGCAGCGCCGGCAGTGGGTGCAGAACTCGATCCGATGGTCGAGCAGGTAGATCTTCTCCACCTCGGCTCCCCGCTCTCTCGCCCCGGCCAGCACCTCCGATACCACCCCGTCGATGGTCCCCCCCTTGCGATAACTGCCGACGATCCCCAGGATCTTTCCCCTCATGACGGCCACTCCTTCCGACGGCTCTCTCGGACTGGGGTTTGATCTTATCACCCCCGGGCTCGCCGGGCAATCCGGGCGGAGGGCAAACCCCATCGCGAAGGACCTCTCTGGCCCGGTGCCTCCGGAAACGATTGGAGAAATATATTAATGACGGACCCTTGACTCCATTTGAAAGAGCGATATTCAGGTCATTCAACGGGGGCAATCTCCCCCCTCTTTCTTCTCAAATGGAGGTGGCCATGCGTAAAACACTCATCCTCTTCCTTCTTCTTCCCCTGCTTCTGATCGGCCCGGCCTGGGCCCTCCAGGAGTCGGTCCTGCTCCTGCGCTCCATGGAAGATCCGTCGGTGCCACCCGCCCCGGAGGTCTGCTTCAATGCCTCTTTCTACGATGCGGCCGCCCCTCCCAACGTCAGACTCTATGCCAGCCTCTGGGCCACACAGACCCGCTCCTCCGACGGAGTCGTGGTCCGGGATATGGTCCGTCGGGTCGGCACCGCCTGGGCATGCACCAAGATCACCAGCCTCGCCCCCGGCGCGACGGCCCCCTTCTACATGGAAATCGAGCTCGCCGATGGGCGCCTGGCGGCAGAGGGGAGCTGCCTTGTGGCCAGCAACAGCATCCCGGTCGGCGGAATCGTCCTGGCCGGATGCACCCTGTCGATCCCCGGCGACCCGCTCTCCGGATTCCTCGGAGGCCTGGCCACCAGCAACTCGGTGTTCAACCCTTTCAACCTGCAGGGTTACGGTACGGGATCCTTCTGGACCTTGCACCTCTACAACCAGTAGAAACCTGATCCCGATGGTTGGAAACAGCCCAAGAAAGGAGATCTGAAACTCGCCCCTCCATTCGTCGCCGCCCTGAATAACGAAAAAAACCAAATCCTTTGGTCGATCCAGACCTTGGGGGAAACCCTTGAGTGTTGGTGGGCTGGCGAGGGTGAGGGCAGAGGGAGCAGCAAAGCTCTCCTCGGGAGTCCGGCGCTCACGAGGTGCAGAAAGTTCTATGCGGTACTTCTTCATCTGGGAACTTTTGCCTGAAACTCCTCGCACAATCCACCTTGAAGCCGTGCAGTAAAAATGGGGGCACAAAAAAGACCAGGGACGTATTCTGTCGCACACCCTCCTTAGGATTGCACCATCCCCTACGGAGGTCACGACATGTTCGAAACACTTTTGCTCCTTGGTCTGCTTGCGGCAGGGTTCAGCCACCTGCTCCCGCCAGTTCCTCGACCACCCCACGGATCGGTGAGGCGTAAAGGAGGCGCAAAAGAGGAGTCATCCCTCGAGGGGTCCAAGCCGACGCCGAGGTCTCCTGCACAAAACACCTCCCTGCCCCAAAGAAAAAGGCACCCCAATGGGGTGCCTTTGAAAAGAATCCGCTCTTCGATGCTGGGAAGGACCGTCTATCTGGGCTGAGGGATGGTTCGGGCGGGTCGGTCGAAGAGAGCCACCAACGCCCCTGTCGTCATGGAGAGGGTGATGATCAGGTATTTTGCCAACTGCGGCAGAACCAGCGCCAGAACCACGAGGGTGGCAAAATAGAAGAGGGTCATGGTGGTCAAAAAGCGCCTGGCAAGGTGAAACATCTGGGTGAGGTCCATCTTCCTATCCTCCCCGGCCCTGGACAGCGGGCCCATTGTCGACCGTTTTTGTCTTCTATGACATCCTACCGGGCCCGAGGACTCTATTCAACTTTTAATATATTATTTTCCCCCAATCCTGATTCCCGATTTCCGGTTCTTGACTCCCGTCAAGGCGCTCAACGCGCCTTCGCCATATCCTGCCGGGAACCTACCCCTGGAGGATTGTCATGAACCTTCGCCCCATTCCCCTGCTCCTTCTTCTTTGTCCCCTCCTGGCCGCTCCGGCCCTGGCCGAGACCACCGTGGCCTGCCACTGCTTCCAGCAGAGGGTCTTCGACCCCTCCTCTCCTCGGGCGGCCGACGCCTACCTCCTGGCCGCCACCAGCAACGCGCTGCTCGCCAGGGTCTTCGATGTCCCCAGGCGGGATCTGGTCAAGGCCAAGATGGGGGGGACCCCAGACCCGGCCCTCTGGATAGCCCTCCACCTTGCCGTGAAATCGGACCGGACCTCCACGGACCTCCTGACCGCCAGGCAGAAAACCGGGAAGTGGGATTCGGCCTTTGACTCGGGAGGAGCCGACCCCGAGCAGATCGGACCGAGACTCACCGCTGCCCTTCTCGCCGGGGCCCCCGATGAGACCCTGGCCGGGCTGGTCCTCGCCGAAATCCTTCTCCAGAGGCTGAAA
>JBFHXN010000487.1:0-2477 GCA_041598955.1 Desulfuromonadales bacterium
CTTCGCCGGGGAAGAAGAGGAACCCGCGCCCCATGGACCCAGGCTCTACGGAACGGTTCTTCAACTCCTTGTTGGCGAGGTCGCGGGTGATCTGCCTCGGCTCGTCGGAGCCTTCCATGGCGTGGGCCCCTCCGATCACCGCGCCGCCGGCGCCGCCGACCGCCGCCCCTTTCAAGGCCGCCTCGCCGACGTTCTCCCCGACGAGGATGCCGATGGCGGCCCCGACGATGGCTCCGCCGGTGGCCCCCAGAAAGGCCCCCTTGCCCGAGCCCTTGGCGATGCGTCCGTACTCGGTGCTCTTCTCAAGCCTCTCGTAAGCAGCCCGGTTCTCGAGAAGGTTCCACATGCCCCCCGCATCGTCGATCAGGAAAGTCTGCTCGGGAACCACCTGAAGGGCCTGATCCCCCGCGTTGTCGAGAACCACCTGAACGGGGAGCAGGCCCGCCTCCCTGATGTCGAAGCCGAAGGCCTCCTTGGCCTTCCCCTTGTCGGCAAAGGCCTCGGCGGCGATCTGCGCCCCTGCAACGGCCTGGACATTGGCAAAGGCGGTGGGATGACGGAAGGCCACCTCCCGACTCTGGTAGCTGGCGCAGCCGGCCAGGATGAGGAGGGTGGCTGCGGAGAGGCCGAAAATCCAACGGATATGCTCTCTGATCTGTCTCATGGCTTACCTCCCGCGTCGTTTCTCCCCTTCGGCCCCTTCTCAGGCAGCCCATTGGTCTTTCACTGTACCCCGGAGAAATCCACAGTCTTCAAAGGCCTTGGGGGAAGGTCTCTACTTACTCAGTCTATCACAGCGGGCGAGACAATGAGCCCTTCAGGGGAGACCTCCCCCCCCCCGCGAGTACCACCAGGTGAGGTCGCTGCATCAACAGAGGGGGGGACGAAGACCAAAGGATGGCCTCCCCTCGGCTCCTCCTGAGCTGGAACCGCTCAAGGCCTTTCCCGCCACCCCACCCTCAGTACAACCCCCTGAAGATGAAACCAGCACCAGGTCAGGGCCATCGCCGTCAGATCCCAAAAGGGACGGGCCAGGAGAGGCTCGATACGACGGTCGAAATAATCGAGAAAGGGGGTTGGTCCGGTCCCGGGTGGATAACCACTTTGAAAATTTCGCCGGCAATCGATGGCGAAGGGGATCTGCCAGGCCTGGGAGCGCACGTAGCCCCCCGTGCCTCGCCAGAGCCTTTTTCGCTCCGGGGGGGAGGATGCCCCCATCAGGCAGCGGATCTCCTCCCAGAAGGGGGCCAGGCGAAGCCGGGACGCCCGGTCCTGGCTCCGGTAGAGCCCGGGGATTGCGGAAAAGAAGGCGGGCCATCCCACGACGGCGAAATTCATGATGAGGGCGTTGAGGGTCTGCCTCTCCCGCAACCCCTCGACCTCAAAGCGCCGGGGGGAGGTCTCGATCTCCGCCGGCAGCAGCAGCCACTCCCCTTCCTTGCGGATGACCTCGGCCAACCGGGTCTCTTCGAGAGCCGGGAGACCTTCCTCGAAGGGGCCGACCCTTTCGAAGAAGTCCCTTCGCAGGAGAAACCCCTGGTCGCCGTGGATCGATCCGGCCCGCCCCAGCCGCGCCTTGGCTTCGTAGTAGTAATACCCCGCAGAAGGGGGGGCGTCCCCTCGGGCAAAACGGAGGGCAAAATGGCCGGCTACCTTCGGCCCCCGGCTCTCCTCGGCCCTGCGCAGGGCCTCCAGGGACGAGGCCAGGGCCAGGGGATCGGAAAAAGCCGAGTCGGCGTGCAAAAAGAGCAGAAACTCCCCCCGGGCGGCGGTCGCCCCCGCATTGAGTTGCCGTCCCCGCCCCGGAGGAGAGTCGACGGTCCTGAGGGGAAAGGGAGTATTGCCGGCCAATTGAGCGGCCAGGGCCTGCGTCCCGTCGGTCGACCCTCCGTCGGAGAGGATCAGCTCCGCCGCAACCCCCCTCTGACCGGCCAGATTGGCGACGAGCCCGGGAAGGACGCCGACTTCGTTCAGCAGAGGGACGACGATGGAGAGCAGCGGTTTTTGCGAAGGCCTGGAGGTCATGAGCCGGATTAATGCTTTCGACTGTTGAAGGGCATTGCTCTACGGAACTCTATTCAAAAACGAAGGTATCAACGCAGAGACGCTGAGGACATCAATCAGAGGATGGCGGATTGTCCCTGAATCTCTCTGCGCCTCTCTGGCTCCGCGTTAAAATCCGCCTTGATTCGGCATGGGCAGTCATTTCAGATACAAGCCCGTCACTCTAGCATGAAAAAAGACCCCGCCCAACGATCAATGAGGGAAAATCCGTTTGCAAAATCGGGAGAATTTTCCTAGGATTGCCCCCGCAATCCGCTCACCCTTCCAAAGGAAACCCGCCCATGGCAAGAAGACTACCGGCCGAGTGGGAACCCCAGGACGGCGTCCTGCTCTCCTGGCCTCACGCCGAGACCGACTGGCATCCCTGGCTCGACCGGGTCGACCCTGTTTTTCTGGAAATCGCCCGGCAGATC
>JBFHXN010000488.1:0-2477 GCA_041598955.1 Desulfuromonadales bacterium
CCTCGAACTCCGATTCCCAGTAGCGCAGAACGTGGGGCTTCACCCCGATCAGATCGGCCACCTCTCCGATCTTGAAATAGAGCTTGTCGGGAATCTGAGGGTCCATAGGCCGGCCCCGGCCGGGGGTGGGAGGAGGAGTCGCCGCTATCCTCCGTTGATGGAAGCCTTGAGCACCTGGCTGGGCTTGAAGGTCAGGATTTTGCGGGCGGAGATGGTGATCTCGTCGCCGGTCTGCGGATTGCGCCCGCGCCGGCTGGCCTTTTCCTTGACCAGGAAATTCCCGAAGCCGGCGATTTTGATCTTTTCGCCATCCTCCAGGGTGTTCTTCATGAGGTCGAAAACCATCTCAACGATGTCCGCAGACTCCTTCTTGGAGAATCCGGTCTTCAGATAGACGTTTTCAACGAGATCCGCCTTGGTCATACCGCCTCCCGCTGGTCAAAAGCCGAGGTACTTGAATTTGCTGGTTTTTATAACACAGCAAGGGGTCGATGGCAACCCCAATTTTTTAACGGATCTCCGCTCCGAGGTTGCCGCAGAGGGACTTGACCAACCGGGTGTGGGCCCCGTTGATCTCCTCGTCGGTCAGAGTCTTCTCCGCCGAGCGGTAGCGCACCCGGATGGCGAGGCTCTTCTTCCCCTCCGGAACGCCCTGTCCCCGGTAGAGATCGAAGAGAACCACCTCCTCGACATCCTTGGAACGGGCCTTGGCGACAGCCTCGAAAACCTCGGCGGCGGAAATCCCTTCGTCCAGCAGCAGAGCGCTGTCCCGGTAGACGTCGGGAAAACGCGAAAGAGCCTGGAATTTGGAGAAATCACGGGCCAGTGAGAAGAGGGCTTCCAGATCGAGATCGAGCAGGAAAACAGGCAGATCGATATCGAAACCATCCAGCACCTTGGGATGGACCTCGCCGATGGTGCCGAGAAGGGTGTCACCCCTCTTCAGGAAGCAGGATTTTCCGGGATGGAGGAAGGGCTCGGAGCGGGAGGCGTCCCAGGAGAGATGATCGACCCGGAAACCCTCCAGCAGCCCCTCGGCAACCCCCTTGATGTCGAAAAAATCGACCTCGGCGCTCTGCTGGGCCCAACCTTCGGGAAGACGGCGACCGCAGACCAGGGCCGTCAGCCGAAGACGCTCCGTGGGAAGCTCCTCCCCCTCCCGGGCCTCGAAGACGGGACGGAGCTCGAAAAGGCGCAGGTCCCGGGAGCGGTAGGAGAGGTTGCGGGCGGCCGTCTCGAGAAGGCTCGCCACGAGGGTCGTCCGCATCACCGACTGCTCTTCATTGAGCGGGTTGAGGATGGCCACCGTCTTGCGGCGGGGATCGGCAGAGTCGAGCTGCAACTGGTCCCAGGCCCGGGGGGACAGGAAGGAGTAGTTGATGACCTCCGAAAATCCGGCGGCCACCAGGCCGTCGCGCACCTTTCTCACAAGCCGCTGGTGTTCCGGGGGACGGTGGCTGACAACGCGACCGGAAGGCATGGTCACGGGAATCTTGTCGTAGCCGTTGAGCCGGGCCACCTCCTCGATGAGGTCGATCTCCCGCTCCAGGTCGGGGCGGAAGGAGGGGACGGAGACGACGAGGGCCTCCTCCTTCGTTCCCGAGGCGCGCCCCTCGAGTCCGATGGAACGGAGCAGCTGCTGGATCTCCTCGGTCTGGAGCTTGAGGCCGAGGATCTGGTTGGTCCGCTCCGTGCGGATGCGGATCTGGGTCGGCTCGAAAGGCTTGGGGTAGACGTCGATCATCCCCCTGGCTGCCGTGCCCCCCGCCACCTCCAGGATGAGGGCCGTGGCACGGTCGAGGGCCACCGGCACCATATCGACATCGGCGCCCCTCTCGAAGCGATGGGAGGACTCGGTATGAAGCCCCAGGCGCTTCCCGCTGCGCCGGATGCCGGCCGGGTGGAAATAGGCGCTCTCGAGAAGAACGTCGGTGGTCTCGGGTCGGATCTCCGAGTTCTCCCCGCCCATGATGCCGGCCAGGGCGACGGGCCCCTCCCCGTCACAGATCATCAGGTCATCGGCGCAGAGCCGACGCTCCTGGCTGTCAAGAGTGGTGAAGACCTCCTTGTCCTCCGCCCGCCGAACAACGATCTTGCGCCCCCGCAGCAGATGAAAGTCAAAGGCGTGCAGAGGATGGCCGAGCTCCATCATCACGTAGTTGGTGACGTCGACCACGTTGTTGATGGAACGCAGGCCGAGGCCTTCCAGCCGCCGAACCAGCCATGCCGGAGAGGGGCCGATGGCGACCCCGGTGACGAGACGGGCGGCGTAGCGGGGGCACCTCGCGGCATCCTCGATGACGACCGATGCCTGGGAAGCGATCTCCGGGCCCTGTTCCACCACCTTGGGCGCCGGCAGATGAAGCGCACGTCCCGCAAGGGCGGCCACCTCCCGTGCCACGCCGACCTGGCTCAGGCAATCGGGTCGATTGGGGGTCAGGCCGATCTCGATCCTCACATCCTTGAGCCCCAGAGCG
>JBFHXN010000489.1:0-2472 GCA_041598955.1 Desulfuromonadales bacterium
CATCCTGCTGATTCTGCGCAACGCCTTCGGCGGCGCCTACGCCTCCTACAACAATTACCCCACCGGCGCCGACCTGGTGCTGGCGCTGCCCACCACCCGCCTGGCGGTCATGGGGCCCGCCGGCAAGGAGTTCGTCTACAAGGACGAGCTGCGCAAGCTGCGGGCCTCGATCCCCGAGCGGGTCAAGTCGGGGACCCAGGAGCGGGTTGCGGCCGGCATGGCCGGAGACGAGGCCAAGCGGGACGCCGAGAAGGAGACCGCCGAGTGGCTCAAGGGGCAGGAGGCCGCCCTCAACCAGCGCTACGAGAAGGAACTGATGAATCCCAAGGAGGGCCTCGCCCTCGGTTCGATCTCCTCCATCGTCATGCCCACCGACCTGCGTCAGGCGCTCGGGGAGAACCTCCAGTTCTTCCTGCGGCACTACAAGCCGTCGCCCATGGGCGGAGTGCAGCGCGAGTTCCATTGATCAGGGGGATGCCGGCCTGCGGCAGCTTCAGGCTGCGGGCTCCCGGCTCCTGGATTGCGACTTTCTGGTTTCTTTGAATGGAGATAGCAACCGATGACACCGACCGTTGACAATTACACGAACAATCCCCTGATCCACAGGGACCGCCGCCTGAGCCAGTCCCCCTCGGCCTGGGTGCGCTCCTTCTCCTGCGAGGACCTCAAGCCCCTCATCGTCTGCCGCGGCCCCATCCGCAAGGAGGCCATGGACGTCTACGAGGAGATGGGGATCACCCACTACGGCATCCTGCTCTCGGAAAAGGATTCCATCGTCTACCCCAACGCCCTTGCCCCCGAGCTGCGCCAGCTCACCGATCCCAGCCGCGTGCATCGGGTTCCCGACTACACCGGGGCGAGCAAGGAAGAGCGGGTGGAGCGGATCAACCAGATCATCCAGATCGCCAAGGACAACGGCTACGATTCCATCTTCGCCGGCTACGGCTTCATGGCCGAGGACGAGGAGTTCGTGGCCTGCATCGAGCGGGCGGGGCTCAGCTTCATCGGCCCCTGCTCGGTGACCCAGGCCAAGGCGGGGAAAAAGGACGAAGCCAAGCGCACCGCGCTGGCCGTCGATGTCAGCGTCACCCCCGGCGTCAACAACGTCACCGCCCTCACCCTGCTCAAGAAGCACCCCACCCGGGAGAAGCTCCTCGCCCTGGCCAAGGCCGAGGGGTTCAAGGTCCCCGAGGCCGTCACCAAGGACAAGAACGTCCCCCTCGAGGCACTGGCGGACCATATCCTCATGGCCTCCTACGCCAAGGGGATCGACCTCTTCTCCATCGAGGAGCTCTGCGCCCAGGTGCAGGCCGAGGTCACCGAGCTCTTCCGCAAGCATCCCCGCAGCCGCTTCCGCCTCAAGGCCATCGGCGGTGGCGGCGGCAAGGGCCAGCGCATCCTCGGGGCCTCGCTGCTGACGGCCAAGAACCCCGACGAGAAGATGATCCAGAAGGCCGCGGCCGAAGCGCCGGCCCTGGTGCGTGAAATCCTCAACGAGGTCAAGGCCGGGGGGATCGGCGACAACAAGAACGTCCTCATCGAGCTCAACATCGAGCAGACCCGCCACAACGAGATCCAGATGCTCGGCAACGGCGAGTGGTGCATCACCATGGGGGGGCGCGACTGCTCCCTGCAGATGCACGAGCAGAAGCTCCTCGAGGTCTCCGTGACCCAGGAAGGGCTCGCCGCCGCCATCGAGAAGGCCAAAAAAGTCGGGAACGCCGCGGAGGCCAAGGCCCTCGAGAGCGACCTGAAGGTGCTCAAGCGGATGGAGGATGAAGCCGCCCGCTTCGGCCTCGCCGTCAGCCTCGACTCGGCCTCGACCTTCGAGTGCATCGTCGACCGCGATCGCCACTACTTCATGGAGGTCAACACCCGGATCCAGGTCGAGCACAGGGTCTCCGAGCTCTGCTACAGCCTCAAATTCACCAACCCCAAGGACAAGAAAGACTTCTTCATCGTCGAGTCTCTGGTGGAGGCGATGGCTCTGCTGGCCCGCCACAAGAAGCGGGTCCCCAAACCCGAGCGCATCCCCCGCTTCAACGCCGCCGCCGAGGCCCGCCTCAACGCCACCGACGCTTCCCTCTCCCCCCATGCCGGCGGGATGATCCGTTACTGGTCGAAGCCGATCGACGGAGAGATCCGCGACGACCAGGGGATCAACCTGGTCAATCCCGACACGGGGATGTTCATGCGCTACAAGGTGGCCGGAGCCTACGACTCCAACATCGCCCTGCTCCTCACCAAGGGGGAGGACCGCTCCGACAGCTACAACCAGATGGCTAAGGTCCTGGGGCGCACCACCCTGCGCGGCACCGACATGGCCACAAACCTCGAGTTCCACTACGGCCTCGTCAACTGGTTCATCGGGCGCAACGTCCACGCCAAGCCGACCACCCGCTTCGTCGTTCCCTACCTCACCCTCGTCGGGACGCTGAAGGAAGAGTCCAACAAGATCGACACGGTCTACGC
>JBFHXN010000490.1:0-2463 GCA_041598955.1 Desulfuromonadales bacterium
GCCTACGTGCTGTTGATGCTCATGCGCGAATGCCTGGGGCGGGACTACGGAAACTGGGATGCGGGGATCCTCGCCACCGACATCTCGGGTCGGGTGCTGGAGATCGCCCGGGACGGCATCTACCCGGCCGAGAGGGTCACACCCCTCCCGGAGGCCCTGCGCCGCAAGTATATGAGAGAGCTGCCCGACGGCCGCCTGCAGGTCCGGGATGAGCTGAGGCGGGAGGCGACCTTTCGCCGCTTCAACCTGATGAACCCCGTCTTCCCCTTCCGCCACCCCTTCCAGATCATCTTCTGCCGCAACGTGATGATCTATTTCGACCCGCCGACCCGGCAGGGGCTGATCGAGAGGTTTCACCGCAGCACCGGGCCGGAGGGATACCTCTTCGTCGGCCATTCCGAATCCCTGGGGCCCCGGCAGAGCCTCTACCGGTACCTGAGGCCCGCCGTCTACCGCAAATCGGAGCTTTCATGAAACCGATCCGGATCCTGATCGTCGACGACTCTTCCCTGGTGCGCACACTGCTCACCCGGGCCCTGGAGGAGGATCCGGGGCTGGAGGTCGTGGGAACCGCCGCCGACCCCTACGAGGCGAGGGACCGGATCCTGGAGTTGCGCCCCGACGTGATGACCCTCGACGTCGACATGCCCCGGATGAACGGCATCGAGTTCCTGAGGCGCCTCATCCCCCAGCACCCCCTGCCGGTGGTCATGGTGAGCTCTCTCACCCGGCAGGGGCAGCAGGCAACCCTCGACGCCCTGGCGGCCGGGACCGTCGACTTCGTGGCCAAGGCCGAAAGTGGGGACCCCGCCGCCCGGGGGGCGATGCTGAGGGAGCTGCGAGCCAAGCTGCACGCGGCGGCAATCGCCCGGGTCTCCCCCGGCTCGGAGCGGCTGCGCTCCACGGCGGTCCCGACAGCCCCGAGCGGCCCCGACGTTGAAAAATACGCCCGAAGGGTGATCGCCATCGGGGCCTCGACGGGGGGCACCGAGGCGATCAAGCAGATCGTCACCCGGTTTCCGGCGGCCATGCCTCCGATCCTGGTGGTGCAGCACATGCCCACCGGGTTCACCCGCATGTTCGCCGAGAGGCTCAACCAGTTGAGCGCCCTGACCGTCAGGGAGGCCGCCGACGGCGACCCGGTCCTTCCCGGACAGGTGCTCGTGGCCCCCGGAGGCCTGCAGATGCGCCTGGAGGGCTCCCCCGGAGCCCTGAGGGTCCGCTGCGAGGCCCTCCCCCTGGTGGGAGGGCACGCCCCTTCCGTCGATGTCCTGATGAACTCCCTGGCCCGCTGTGCGGCAAAGGGCTCCGTGGGTCTGCTGCTCACCGGCATGGGGGCCGACGGGGCCGAGGGGATGTGCGCCCTGCGCAAGGCGGGGGGACGGACCCTGGCCCAGGACCAGGCGACCTCGGTGGTCTTCGGCATGCCGAGGGTCGCCTTCGAGAGGGGGGGCGTCGAGAAGCTCCTCCCCCTGGGGGCCATCGCCCCTGCCGTGGTCGAGATGCTGAAGGAGGGAGCAACATGACCCAGCTCATCCTCGGCATCGGCGACCTCGACGCCGCCATCCTCCCCGAGACGACCATCAAGACCTTCGCCCTGGGGTCCTGCGTGGCTGTGATCCTGCTCGACCCCGCCACCCGCTGCGTGGGGATGGTCCATATCGCCCTGGCCGACTCCGCCATCAACCCGGAGAAGGCGCAGACCCTCCCCGGCTACTTCGCCGACACGGCCATCCCCGCCCTCCTCATGAGGATGCGGGAGGTTGCCGGCGCCACGACCGGGGGGGGCATGGTGGCCAAGCTGGCCGGAGGGGCCGCCATCATTTCGAGCAACGATGTCTTCAACATCGGCAGAAAAAACATCGAGGCATCCCGGAAGGTTCTGGCCGCCCTCGGCCTGCGGGTGGTCGCCGAAGACACCGGAAGCAACGTCAGCAGGACCGTTTCTGCCGAGGTCGCTTCGGGCCAGGTCTCGATCCATATCCCCGGGCTTCCCCCTCGGACCCTGTGAGGTGATGCGATGATGGAAAAAACCGACACGACCATTCTGGAAAGAGCCCTGGTGAGCGCCCCGCTCCTCTCCCCCAGCGCCTTCCAGTTGCTGCGCACCGCCGCCGCCCCCGATTTGGACCTCAGGAAGATCGCCCGGGTCGTGACCTGCGACGCGGCCCTCACCGCCCGGCTGCTCAAGGTCGTCAACTCGGCCGCCTTCGGACTGATCCAGCCGGCCAGCACGGTGGAGCGGGCCGTGGCCTTTCTCGGCACCCAGACGGTTTTCGGGATCGCCCTCGACCAGAGCCTCGGCCCCTTCCTCCAACAGCCCCTGGAGGGTTACGCCAGCGAAGCGGGAGATCTCTGGCGCCACAACCTCTTCACCGCCATCGCGGCCCGCAGGGTCTGCCGTTTTTCCCGGACCCCCATCGACGCCGATCTGGCCTTCACGGGGGGCCTGCTCCATGACAC
>JBFHXN010000491.1:0-2461 GCA_041598955.1 Desulfuromonadales bacterium
GAGCATCACCACCATCGAGGGGCTCGCCGCCGACCATCCCGTCAAGCAGGCCTGGCTGGAGGAGCAGGTCCCCCAGTGCGGCTACTGCCAGCCGGGGCAGATCATGCAGGCGACGGCCCTGCTCGGCGCCAACCCCGACCCCACGGACGCCCAGATCGACGCGGGCATGGACGGGAACCTCTGCCGCTGCGGAACCTACCAGGGGATCCGAAAGGCCGTGCGGGGCGCCGCCAAGAGGAGTAAAAAGTCATGAGCGCGAAGATGACGCGGCGGGAATTTCTGCAGCTTACCTCGGCCGGGGCAGGCCTCGCCCTGGCGGTGCTGGTCACCCCCGGCGGCCTGCGGCTCGTCCCCGCCGCCGAGGCGGCCGGCCCGGGCAAGGAGTTCACCCCCAGCGCCTGGCTGCGCATCGCCCCCGACGGAACGGTGACGGTGGTGGTGAACAAATCGGAGATGGGGCAGGGGGTCACCACTTCCCTGCCGATGATCGTCGCCGAGGAGCTGGAGGCCGACTGGAGCCTGGTGCGCTTCGCCACCGCCCCGGCGGGTGAGGCCTACCGGGACCCGGTCTGGGGGATGCAGGCCACGGGGGGCTCCACCAGCATCCGCCACATGCACGACCCCCTGCGCCTGGCCGGCGCGGCGGCCCGGGAGATGCTGCTGGCGGCGGCCGCAGCGACCTGGCAGGTCTCTCCCTCCGAGTGCGCCGCGGTGCGGGGGCGCATCCGCCACGAGAAAAGCGGGAAAAGTCTCTCCTTCGGAGAGCTCGCCGGGGCCGCCTCGAAACTCCCCGTTCCCCAGAAGCCCACCCTCAGGAGCGGAAAGGCCAAGATCGTCGGCCAGGCCGTCCCCCGGCTCGACCTGGCGGAGAAGATCGACGGCAGCGCCCGCTTCGGCCTCGACGTTCACCTGCCGGGGATGCTCTACGGCGTCATCGAGCGCCCCCCCGCCTACGGCGCCGCCCTGCTGGGGCACGACCGGGAGGCGGCCCTGAAGATCGCCGGGGTGCGGCACGTCCTTCCCCTCAAAAGCGGCGTCGCCGTCTGCGCGACCAGCCTCGACGGAGCCTGGAAGGGAGCCAAAGCCCTGAAGGCCCGGTGGGACAAGGGAAAAGAGCCCACCCTCGACAACGCCTCCCTGGAGAAGCGCTTTTTGACCGCCCTGTCCAAACCGGGCAAGCCGGCCCTGGTGCGCGGTGACACGGCCACGGCCCTCGCCGCCGCCCCCCGCCGGCTCGAGGCGACCTACCAGCTTCCCTACCTGGCCCACGCCACCCTGGAGCCGATGAACTGCACGGCCCGCATCGCCGGGGGGCTCTGCGAGGTCTGGGCCGCGACCCAGAACCAGGGGGGGGTGGCCGAGCTGGCCGCCAAGGTAAGCGGCCTTCCCCCGGCCAAGGTGCGGGTTCACACCACCTACCTGGGCGGTGGCTTCGGCCGGCGTTTCGAGCTCGACGTGGTGGAGGAGGCCCTGCTCCTCGCCAGGGCCACGGGGAGCCCCGTGAAGGTGGTCTGGACCCGGGAGGAGGATTTCCGCAACGACTTCTATCGCCCCGCCGTCGCCGCATCGATCACGGCGGGCCTCGGAGCCGACGGGCGCATCTCCGCCTGGCGGCAGCGCATCGTCTGCCCCTCCATCTTCGCCCGGGTCTTCCCCGACCAGGTCAAGGAGGGGATCGACCCCGCGGCCGTGGAGGGGGTGATCGACAGCGTCTACGACCTGCCGCGGATGGAGGTCGAGTACGTCCCCATCGAGACGCCGGTCCCCGTCGGCTTCTGGCGCTCCGTGGGGCACTCCCACAACGCCTTCGTCATGGAGTCCTTCATGGACGAGCTCGCCCGGGCCGCCGGCAAGGGTCCCGTCGCCTTCCGCCTCCAGCACCTGGAAAAGGAGCCCCGGGCCCGCAAGGTCCTCGAGGTGCTGGCCGAGCGCACGGGGTGGAAGGTCGGCGTGGCCGCCGAGCGCAGCCGGGGGGTGGCCCTGCACCACTCCTTCGGCAGCTACCTGGCCCAGCTCGCCGAGGTCACCGTCGACCGCGCGACGGGAAAGATCAAGGTGCACCGGGTGGTCTGCACCGTCGACTGCGGCCGGGCCATCAACCCCGGCATCCTCAAGGCGCAGGTGCGCGGGGCGATCCTCTTCGGCCTCTCCGCCGCCCTGCACGAGGAGGTGAAGGTGGCCAAGGGGGGGATCGCCACGGGCAACTTCGACGACTACCCCCTGCTGAGCATCTCGGAGGCCCCCCAGATCGAGGTGCACGTGGTGGAGAGCGGCGAGGAGCTGGGGGGCGTCGGGGAGCCGGGGGTCCCCCCCATCGCCCCGGCGGTGGCCAACGCCGTCTTCGCCGCCACCGGCGCCCGCCTCAGGAGGCTTCCCATGACCCCCGCCAGGGTGCTGGAGGCGCTGGGGAAGGGATAGGGACTGGGAAACCCGGGCCGGAAGGGGAGTCTCAACGCAAAGC
>JBFHXN010000492.1:0-2439 GCA_041598955.1 Desulfuromonadales bacterium
CCCCCTGCTCATCTGGGTGGCCGGACTCGACGACCCGCTGGGCAAGTCGGTTCTCACCGAGACCCCCTTCCTCGGCTTCCCCCTGCACTACTGGCTGATCGCCCAGGGGTGCACCATCGGGTACGTTTTGCTCTGCAAGCTCTACTGCGTCCTGTGGGATCGACGGATCACCCACGGGCAGCGGCAGGGACAGGAGAGACCCTCATGAACAGGAGACTCTTGACCGCCGGGGGGACCCTCGCCCTTCTGCTCCTTTCGGCCACCGCCTTCGGGTCCGCGGGGGAGGAGATCTACCAGATCAAGCAGGGCTTCAAGCTCATTCCCGCCATCATCATGGTCGCCCTGCTTCTCACCTACGTCGGGGTCGGATTCCTTTCCATGGTCACCGAAACCTCCGGCTACTGGGTGGCCGGCCGGGGCATCGGCAAGTTCGGCAACGGGGCCGCCATCGCCTCCGACTGGATGTCGGCCGCCTCCTTCATGGGGGTGGCCGGCCTGCTCTATCTCAAGGGGTGGTTCGGCCTGGGCTACATCATCGGATGGACCGGCGGCTATGTGCTGCTGCTCACCCTGCTGGCCGCCCAGATCCGCCGCTTCGGCAAGTACACCATCCCCGAATTCCTCGGCGACCGCTACGACTGTCACGCGGTGCGTCTGATCGCCGCCACGGTCACGGTCATCATCGCCATCACCTACTCCACGGCCCAGTTCAAGGGAATCGGCCTGATCTGCGGATGGATCTTCGGCATGGGGTACACCGCCAGCGTCTTTTTCGCCGCGGGGGTGGTGGCCGCGTACATGCTGATCTCCGGCATGTCCGGAGTGACCCGCAACCAGCAGATCCAGTACGTGGTGCTCATCTCCGCCTTCCTGCTCCCCCTCTGGATCCTCATCAAGAAGGCCGGCGGCGCGGGCATCCTCCCGCAACTCGAGTACGGCAGCATCCTCACCGGGATCATGAACGGCCAGGTGGCCCAGAGCGCAGGGGGACAGCTCGGCGGGCAGGACCTTGTCGAGGCCACCCGGATCTACCTCCCCTGGGGAACGGGGGGGAGCATCTACCACTTCTGCGCCCTGGTCTTCACCCTGATGGTCGGCACCGCCGGGCTGCCCCACATCATGATCCGCTTCTACACGGTGAAAAATGAAGACGTGGCCCGCAAATCTGTACTCTGGGGACTCTTCTTCATCGGGCTGCTCTACTGGTCCTCCCCCGTCTACGCCGCCATGGGAAAGTTCTGGAACCCCCTGGGGGGCAAGGCCGTCGCCGACGTGATCATCCTCTCGGCGCCTGAGAGGGCCGGCCTCGGCCAGGCCTTCCTCGGGTACCTCGCCGCCGGGGCCATGGCCGCCGGCCTCTCTACCGTCGCCGGGCTCCTGGTAGCCGGCGCCTCGGCCATGGCCCATGACTGGTACGCCACCGTCTTTCGGCCCAACTGCAGCGACCGGCAGGCCCTGCTGGTGGGCCGCATATTCACCGCGGCCCTGGTCGGCGTGGTCATCTTCACCGCCCTCAACCCTCCGGCCCTCATCGCACAGATCGTCGCCATGGCCTTCGCCATCGCCGGCAACACCATCTTTCCCGCCACCGTCCTGGCGGTCTGGTACTCCCGGGCCAACAAGTACGGGGCCCTCGCCGGCATGTCCTTCGGCCTCGGCATGACCCTGCTGGCCATGGGGGGATGGGTCTTCGGCGTGCCGATGTTCATGGACAACGGCATCCTTCCGGCCACCTCGTCGTCCCTCATCGTGGCCCCCCTGGCCTTTGTCATCAACATCGTCGTCTCCAACATGACCCAGGGGAGTGTCAGCGAGGAGTCGGCCTCCAGGATGGACAAAATCCTGCGCAAACTTCACAACATGCCGGGAGGAGAGGAAGATTCTCCCTCCCGCAAGGGGTTTCCCGCCCGGTAGGGGGAGGCCTCTGTGGACCACCATGGACCGAGGCCCGGCGGGGGAGATGCCGCCGGGCCTTTTCATTCGCACAGGGAGTCCCCCTCGATGAAAGGCTTCTTCACCCGCAAACGCCTCTCGATGACCTTCGCCGTCCTGGGAGTGGTCCTGATGGGGGTCGATCTGATGCTGACCCGCAACTTCTTCACCCATATCGGTGAGCTGATGGCCCTCTCCATCTTCTGTTTCGCTCTGGCCCTCTTCCTGGATCGCGGGGTCCGGGAGGAAGAGTCCGGGAGCGAGACAGGGAACGGAAAAAAAGGGGAATGACCGACACTCCGGCCAACGGTCTTTATCCCCAGGCCGATCCTTTATGAATTCAACGGAAGGCCGATTCGGCATTCTCTGCGGGCTTGAGGGAATCAAAGAGCGGGTGAAAGGCATTTCCCATCCCTGCGGCTCCTTCCCCCGCTGTGAGCCTTCCCGCCGAAAAGGGTTGCCTCGCCCCCATCGACAAGTTAATATAGCCGGAATCTCATCTGTCCG
>JBFHXN010000493.1:0-2425 GCA_041598955.1 Desulfuromonadales bacterium
CCGATCTCGAGCCGCGAGCACATCTTGCTGGCCAATCTCATGGAGAAAGCCTGGCGGGAGGGAACTCCGCTCGACATCGCTGCGCTGATCGGTCAGGCGGCCGACCCGCCGCTCCGGAAGCTGGGCGTGTTCGACATCGACACCTTCTTCCCCCAAAAGGACCGCATGAAGCTGGCGATGCAGCTCAATGGTCTGGTGGCCTCGCCCTCGTTTGCGTCCTGGATGGAGGGTCCCGCCCTGGACATCCAATCGATGCTGGTCACGCCGGACGGCGAACCGCGGGCCGCCATCGTGTACCTGGCGCATCTCTCCGACCAGGAACGCCAGTTCATCGTCACACTGCTCCTCTCCAAGGTGGTCACCTGGATGCGCGGCCTCAGCGGCACGAGCGACCTCCGGGCCCTCGTGTATATGGACGAGGTGTTCGGATTCGCCCCCCCGACCGCCGAGCCACCGTCCAAGAAACCGATCCTCACGATCTTGAAGCAGGCCCGCGCTCACGGGGTCGGCATGGTTCTCTCCACCCAGAACCCCGTCGACCTCGATTACAAGGCCATGTCGAACACGGGCACCTGGATGATCGGCCGACTGCAGACCGAACGGGACAAGGCCCGCATTCTCGAAGCGCTCGAATCGGCGGCGGGGGGCCGGGACATGAAGAGCATCGACACGATGATCAGCGGACTGGACAAGCGTCAATTCCTTCTGCACAACACCCGCGACCCAGAACCGGTGCTCTTCACGACCCGGTGGGCGATGTCCTATCTGCGAGGGCCCCTGACCCGGGAGCAGGTCATGGATAATGCCCAGACCTACAAGGAGCAGGTCTTCAAGATCCTCGATCCCGAACGAACCACGGTGGTGTTCAACAGCACCTGGATGGGGCCGATGTCCGCCGCCGATCTCATCGGTCTGGCGGCACGGCATACGGTGGCCCGGATGCTCGAACGCGACGATTTCCACAAGCGCTTCAGCACCCATCAGCCCATCGCCATCCACGAGTTTCTCTATCCCCTGGTTCAGGGGTATGATTCTGTAGCTCTGCAGGCGGATGTCGAACTCGGAGGGACCGATCAGAAATTCAACCTTCTCGTCGGGCGCGAACTGCAGAAGCAGTTCGGGCAGCGCCCCCAGAGTGTGCTGACCATGCCGCTCCTCGAGGGACTGGACGGGGTCAACAAGATGAGCAAGTCCCTCGGCAACTATATCGGCATCACCGAGCCTCCCGGGGAGATTTACGGCAAGGTCATGAGTGTCTCCGATGAGCTGATGGTGCGCTACTATGAGCTCGTCTCCGATGTCGATCTGGGGACTCTCGGCAAGGTGAAGGACGGGGTTCTCGGCCGGGATGGCGGTGCGCATCCCATGGAGAGCAAGAAAGCTCTGGCTCGCGAGCTGGTGGCGCGCTTTCATGGCGCCGACCAGGCGCGCCGCGCCGAGGACGGATTTATTCAGCAGTTCCGTCAGAAAGAGGTTCCCTCTGACATCCCCGTCGTCAACATCTCTGTCTCCGAGCCCGTGTGGATCTGTCGCCTGCTGACCGAGGCCGGGGTCACCGCATCCAACGGAGAAGCCCGGCGCCTGGTACAGCAGGGCGGGGTGAAGCTGGATGGCGAAAAGGTGATCGATGCCGACCGGGAAGTTTCCCCGCAGGGTGAAGTCGTATTGCAGGCCGGCAAGCGTCGTTTTGCCCGGGTCGTCTTCGGCTGAATTTTCTCGGGATTAACGGTTGACAGCCGGGAACCCTTTCTGTATAGTCCAGCCTCCTTCGTGACGGCGGCGGCTTCGCTGCTCAGGCAGGAGGTTTTTTGCGAAAAAAGAAAAAGGGTGTTGACTGTCGGAGCGGTATCGGCTATAAACACCGCTCGTTGCCGAAAGGGCTCCCTCGGGGGCAGATGAGTAGGCGGCGGGGTGAAAAAGTTCGGTAAAAGATCTTGACAGTCAAAACGAGTTTCGATAGAGTTGCTTTCCGCTGCTCGAGGGCGGCGGGAAGAAAAGCCTGGTCTTTGAAAACTAAATAGCAGATGTTTGTAGATAGTTTGCGGGAACCAAGTCAAACTAACTAAAAAAGTTAGAATCAAATTTTCAGTTATACAACTGGAGAGTTTGATCCTGGCTCAGAACGAACGCTGGCGGCGTGCTTAACACATGCAAGTCGAACGTGAAGGGGGCTTCGGTCCCTGGAAAGTGGCGCACGGGTGAGTAACACGTGGATAATCTACCCGATGATCCGGGATAACATTCCGAAAGGGGTGCTAATACCGGATAAGCCCACGAGATCCTCGGATCTTGCGGGAAAAGGGGGGGACCTTCGGGCCTCCTGTCATCGGATGAGTCCGCGGCCCATTAGCTAGTTGGTAGGGTAACGGCCTACCAAGGCGACGATGGGTAGCTGGTCTGAGAGGATGATCAGCCACACTGGAAC
>JBFHXN010000494.1:0-2425 GCA_041598955.1 Desulfuromonadales bacterium
CACCGCACTCAAGGAACTCGTGCAGATCAACCCCCTCTACTCGGAGGAGATCAAGCTTTTTCTCAACCGCTCCAGCCTCGACGACCCCGGACGGCTCTCGGACTTCGCCGCCAATCTAACCAGCGCCGACGGCCAGGAGCTGCAGAAAATCCTGGAATCCTTCGACGTGCGCAAGCGCATCGACCGGGTGCTGGTGCTGCTCAAGAAGGAGCTCGAGGTCTCCCGCCTCCAGACCAAGATCAGCAGGCAGATCGAGGAGAAGGTATCGGCCCAGCAGCGGGAATTCTTCCTCAAGGAACAGCTCAAGGCGATCAAGAAGGAGCTGGGGCTGGAAAAGGAGGGGAAGGCCGCCGAGCTCGAGAAGTTCGAAGGGCGCCTGAAGAAACTCAAGCTCGGGGAGGAAGCAAGGAAGGTGGTGGCCGAGGAGATGGAAAAGCTCCAGCTCCTGGAGCCCTCTTCCCCCGAGTACACCGTGACCCGCAACTACCTCGACTGGCTGACCATCCTCCCCTGGGGAAAGTTCAGCCGCGACTCCTACAACATCGAGAAGGCCCGCAAGGTCCTCGACCGGGACCACTACGGCCTCGACGACGTCAAGGAGCGGATCCTCGAGTTCATCGCCGTCGGCAGGATGAAGGGGGACATCTCCGGCTCCATCCTCTGCCTGGTCGGCCCCCCCGGCGTCGGCAAGACCTCCATCGGCCGCTCCATCGCCGACGCCCTGGGGCGCACCTTCTACCGCTTCTCCCTGGGGGGGATGCGGGACGAGGCGGAGATCAAGGGACACCGGCGCACCTACATCGGGGCCATGCCCGGCAAGCTCATCCAAGCGATGAAGAGCGCGGGGAGCGCCAATCCCGTGCTGATGCTCGACGAGGTCGACAAGATCGGCGCCTCCTTCCAGGGGGACCCCGCCTCGGCCCTGCTCGAGGTCCTCGACCCGGAGCAGAACGGGAGTTTTCGCGACCACTACCTCGACGTTCCCTTCGATCTCTCCAACGTCCTGTTCGTCTGCACCGCGAACCAGCTCGACACCATCCCGGCGCCCCTCCTCGACCGGATGGAGATGATCCGCCTCTCGGGCTACATCCTCGAGGAGAAGGTGGAGATCGCCAGGCGTTACCTGATCCCCAAGGCCCTGGCGGCCCACGGCCTGAAAAAGGGGCAGGTGACCATCGCCAAGACGGCCCTGGAGGCCATCATCGACGGCTACGCCCGGGAGGCCGGGGTGCGGAGCCTGGAGAACCGCATCAAGAAGATCATGCGCAAGGCCGCCATGGCCTTCGCCACGGGGAACGAGGGGAAGATCGCCATCGGGAAAAAGGACCTGGCCGGCTCCCTGGGGCAGCCCTCCTTCACCCCCGAGGAGCTCTTCGAGGATGTCGTCGGCGTCGTCACGGGGCTCGCCTGGACCAGCATGGGAGGCGCGACTCTGCCGATCGAGGCGACGGCCATGCCCTCCAAGGGGAAGGGCTTCAAGCAGACGGGACAGCTCGGCAAGGTGATGGTGGAGAGCTCCGAGATCGCCTACTCCTATGTCATGGCCCACCTCAAGGAGTACGGCGCAGCCCCGGATTACTTTGACAAGCACTTCGTGCACCTGCACGTGCCGGCCGGGGCGACCCCCAAGGACGGCCCCTCGGCGGGGGTGACCATGACCACCGCCCTGCTCTCCATGATCACGGGCCGCCCCGTCCGGAAGAAGCTCGGCATGACGGGGGAGCTGACGCTGACCGGGCGCGTGCTGCCGATCGGCGGGCTGAAGGAAAAGACCATCGCCGCCCGCCGCGCGGGCCTCAAGGTGCTCATCTTTCCCCAGGAAAACGAAAAGGATTTCAAGGAGATCCCCGACTACCTCAAGGAGGGCCTCGAGGTCCATTTCGCCAGGGAGTACGAAGACGTCTACCGGGTCGCCTTCGGGAAGGCCAAGCCCTGATATCCGCCATGGAGACGCCGAGGCACGGAGAGAACCCGAAGAGATCTGTTTTTCGTTCCTACAACCCAAAAACAGGTTCGTTTTGCCACCAAGTCACCAAGGCGCCAAGAGATAGCTCTCGGGTCAAATCAACCCCGCAAATGGTTGGGGTTTTCCTGTGCTTCCGAGGGTTGGCATTTCCTTGGTGACTTGGTGTCTTAGTGGCCAGCCTTTGTTTGGGCTATAGGTCCATTGTTTTCCCCCCCGGTTTTACTTACTTTCTCCGTGTCTCCGTGCCTCCGGGGCCAACCCGGACTTTTTGAGGATTGAAATCAATGACCGTCAATGAAATCAAGGAAGCCATCCTCGCCCTCGACTCGGAGGCGAAGAAAACTCTGATCATCGAAACCTTCCCCGTGATCAGCCGGGAGGCCATGAACGATCCGGGCTTCCTGATGAGGCTGCTTCCCCTCTTTCTCGGCGCCCTCAAGGAAAGCGGCCTCGATCTGC
>JBFHXN010000495.1:0-2420 GCA_041598955.1 Desulfuromonadales bacterium
GGTGACGTTGATCTGCGAGAGGCTGCTGCGCCTGCCCCGGTCGCGCTGGCCGAGGATCTGCTCGAGCACCGGCACCAGTTTGCCGGGGGTGTCGACCCTGGAGGAACCGACGGTGATGCGCCCCGACTTCGCCACGGTGACCACCAGCGGTTCGGTCTGCCCCTCGAGGGTCGGGACGTTTTCCACCTCCGGGAGGTTGACGTCGAGCCCCGTCTCCATCATCGGCGCGGTGACCATGAAGATGATCAGCAGCACCAGCATCACGTCGACGAAGGGGGTGACATTGATCTGCGAGAGGGAGCCGCGCCCGCTGTCGCGCTGTCCGATCTCCATCTAGCCCCTCCGCCCCATGCGCTCGACGATGTTGAGGAATTCCTGGCAGAAGTTGTCCATCTCGCCGGTCAGCACCCGGGTCTTGTTGACGAAGTGGTTGTATCCCATGACGGCGGGGATGGCCGCCACCAGGCCGATGGCCGTGGCCACCAGGGCCTCGGAGATCCCCGGCGCCACCACCGCCAGCGACGCGTTGCCCGTCTGGCCGATGCCGTGGAAGGCGTCCATGATCCCCCAGACCGTTCCGAAGAGGCCGATAAAGGGGGCCGTGGAGCCGGTGGTGGCCAGAAAGGTCAGGTACTTCTCCAGCCGGTGGGTCTCCTGGGTGGTCGCCCGGCGCAGGGCCCGGGCCACGTTGTCGGCCCCGCCGAGATCGGCCGTGGGCCCGTGCTCCTCCCGGCCGGTGCGGGGGCGCTGCCCCTTGACCATCTCCTGATACCCCTCCCGGAAGAGAACGGCCAGGGGGGAGGAGGGAAAGTCTCGCAGCCCCTGGTTGACCAGGTCGAAGCGCTTCTTCTCCCAGAAGAAATCGAGAAAGTCCTCCGAATCGCTCATGGCCCGGTGGATGACCAGGAACTTGTAGAAGATCACCCCCCAGGACACCACCGAGAAATAGGCCAGGACCAGCAGCACCAGCTTGACGACCAGGCCGGCTCCGAGAAAGAGTTCCAAGGTTCGTGCCTCCGAATGGTTGGGTTGGGAACAACGGTGCAGATTGTCGGACAAGAGACGGGCGAAGTCAACCGGAACCGGAAAAAGGCTTTGTACGGGGGGGCCTTAGGGGCGGGGAGGGGGGCAAAATACGCCCGGATGTCTCTTTGCGTCCGAGTTTCATCTGCAGGGGCCCAGAATCCTGCTCCCATGCACACCCCCCAGCTTCGCTTCGCTAGCTTCCCCCCTATGAAATAGGGGGGATCGAGGGGGGTCACACTTGGCCCAGGGGGATCGAGGGGGGGGCCCGCAACTCTGGCTGGGCCCTCAGGCAGCGTCACCGGGTCAGGGAAGGGGGGGCAGCCCGGCAATTTCCTGTTCCAAAATGCCAGCCGCTATGACCAGATCTTCGACCAGTCGCTCGTCCACCTCCAGAAAGCCCTCGTATTCGCCCCGATTCCGCCTTTGGTGACAAAGGGCCAAAACCCGCCACACTTCTCCTCCGAGCCCCAGGGAATGCGGAAGACACTGGAAAACGATAAACCGATTGTTAGATCGGTATCCCTTCCGGCGTAGAGCCGCCAGGGCAAAGGCATGCGCCGCGTTATAGGCCAGATCGAAACGGCTCTCCATCGACAAAGCCTTATTGCGGGCATCGGCAATCCGTGCCTTGGCCGACCGGACCAGGCCGTCGAATTCCCTTCGATCAAAGGGTTCCTGTTTCAGTTGACCGGTCTGGACCAAGTTTTCAAGGTTGAGGGACGTCATCGGTCGATCCGATCAGAAAGATTCTCCCCTGCTCAGTCACTCTTCTCAGAAAGCTGTTGTCTGCGGCCAATTTGCTGCGTATCTCCGAGGGGCTGTAAAGCGTCGGGTTGACGACCCTTCCGAGCCTTCCCTCCGCATCGCCGAGGGCGGCTATGACCTCGGGATAGGTCAGATCCTCCGACACGATCATCAGGTCAATATCACTGGCGGCCGTATCGGTCCCCCTGGCCACGGAGCCGTAGATGAAAGCGACCGTGATCCTGGTCGCGAGGTGGCCCAGAGCTTCTCGCAGCACATCGGCAACTCCGAAGGTTTTCAGCGCGATCCCACGCAGCTCTTGAAATATCGGGGAGGAGGGGTTGGCCTGGTAATGCTTCTGGTTGCCGATTTTCCTGGCCGTCAGCAGGCCTGCCGAGGTGAGTTTTTCCAGTTCGCGCTGGACGGTACCGACCCCGACCTCGGCCCTGCGGACGATCTCGTTGAGATACCAACTCTTGTCGGGGTTGCCGAAAAGCAATCCCAGCACTTGCCGCTGAGTTCTGGTGAACAGCGCGGCGCCTATTCCTGAGGGAGTCTCTGTTTTCATACCCATGCTGGGAATGTTAATACCCTTTTTGGGAATTTTCAACCATGGATTTCTCCAGAAAGGGGGACGCTGCTGAATTCCA
>JBFHXN010000496.1:0-2420 GCA_041598955.1 Desulfuromonadales bacterium
CAGGCCTGCTCCAGCACCCCTTCGTCCACCCCCTGCCCCTGCCCGCCGGCGAGGAAGCGGCGCCGGAAGTCCTCGAGCCTTTTCCCCTTGTGCTTCTTGCTGATGACCTTGCGCAGCTGGTCCCCCTCGACGGGGGAGAAGCCGGCCAGGGCCATGGCCAGCTGGGTGATCTGCTCCTGGTAGACGGCGATGCCGTAGGTCTCGTCGAGGACCTCCCGCAGCAGGGGGTGGAGGGGCTCCCAGGGCTTGCCCCGCATCCGGGCGACGAACTCGCGGATGAAAGCGTTGGCGGCGGGGCGGATGATGGAGGAGGCCATGACCAGATGCTCGAAGAGGTCGACGGCGCCCGCCCGGGAGTCGGGCTCCCGCCCCCACATCTTCTGCAGCAGCTGCCGGGTGGCCGGAGACTCGATGTAGAAGCACCCCATAGTCTCCCCCCGCATGAGCAGGGTGCGGGTCTCCCCGTCGTCGAAGGGGCGCCAGGCGGCGTAGTCGATGCGCTCCCCCCCGTGGGCCTCCACCGCCGCCAGGGCGTCGCGGATCACAGCCAGGGAGCGGTTGCCGAGGATGTCGATTTTCACCAGTCCGCTCGCCTCGGCCTGATCCTTCTCCCACTGGATGACGGGAAGGCCCTTGGCCGAGACCTCCACCGGCACGTAGCGGCGGATCTCGTCCGGGACGACCACCAGCCCGCCGCAGTGCAGGGAGAGGTGGCGCAGCTGTCCCCTCAGCCTGGAGGCGACGGAGAGAACCTCATCCCATCCGGGGGAGAGCCCCTCGCCTCGGAAAAGGGGGTGCTCCTCCATGGCCGCGGTGGTGCGGGGGGCGTCCCAGTAGCCGGAAATCCTCTCGGTGACCCCCTTGATCTCGTTTTCGGGAAAGCCATAGACTTTGGCCACCTCCCGCAGGGCGGCCCGCCCCTTGAAGCCGACCTGGTTGGCGACCATGGCGGCGCGCCGGGCCCCGTAGCGGGCGAAGGCGAAGTCGAGGACTCCGTCGCGCTCGTCCCAGGGGAAGTCGATGTCGATGTCGGGGGGGTCGAGACGCCCCTCGTTGAGGAAGCGCTCGAAGAAGAGGTTGTGGCGCAGGGGATCGACGTGGGTGATTTCCAGGGCGTAGGCGACCAGGGAGGCGGCGGCGCTCCCCCGGCCGCAGGTGCGCGGCGACTGCCGGGCGATCTCCTCGACCACCAGAAAATAGTGGGCAAACCCCTTGGAGCCGATGACGGCGAGCTCCTTCCGCAGACGCTCCTCGGCGGCTGTCCCGATCTCCCCGTAGCGTCGCAGGAGCCCCTCGCGGGCCCTTCGCTCCAGTTCGGCGAAGGCTTCGGCGTCGGCCAGTCCCCCGTAGGCGGGAAAGATGGTGGCGGAGAAGTCCCACTCGAAGCGGCAGAGCTCGGCGACCCGGGCCGTGTTCTCCATGGCCTCGGGGGCGTGGGGAAAAAAACCGGCCATCCCTTCGGGGGGAAGGAGCCGGTCGCCGGGGCGGGCCGTCTCGCTTTCGGGAAGGCGGCAGAGCTTGGTGTTGAGGTGGATGGCCCGCAGCACCCGGTGGAGGAGAAAGTCCTCCTCGCCGAGGAGCAGGGCCCGGCCGGTGGCCACGGGGGGGAGGCCGAGCTCCCGTGCGCAGGCGAGGGCCCGGTGCATCTGGTGGCCGGGGGAGAGCTCGACGAAGAGCCCCTCCCGGTCGGAGCGGCGCAGGACGGCGAGAAGGGAGGCGTCGTCACTCAGCACGACGAGCCCCCGGCGGTATCGCTGCAGGGCGACTGGGAGATCGAAGTCCCCCCGGCAGTGGAGCTCGGAGAGGAGGCGGCAGAGGTTGGCGTATCCCTCCCCGTCGCGGGGGAGCAGGACGGCCCGGTGCCCGCCATGCACCGCCTCGGCCCCGATGAGGGGGGAGAGACCCGCCTCCCGGGCCGCCTCGAGAAAGCGGGGGATGCCGTAGAGCCCGTTGCGGTCGGTGAGGGCGAGGGAGGTCATCCCCATCCGCCGCGCCGCGGCGCAGAGCGCCTCGGGGGGGTGCAGGCCCCAGGCCGGTGAGAAGGCGGAATGGACGTGAAGATGGGTGAACATGGAACCCCTGTCGCAGTCGAGGGACTGGCTCCCGCAAGGTGCCTGTCCCGGTGGGGCCAGGTCAGGATTCAGGAGCAAGGAGCAAGGAGGTCAAACCCGAACCCGGAGATTTGTTTACGCTGGAGTATTTTCCCTCCCCTGTCACCCCAGGGTGATCCCCCGCCGGACGGCGTCCATCCCGTGTCTCTCCCGCAGGCCGTCGAGGGCCTCCTGCAGCGCCTGCCGGCGGGGGTCTTCGTCCCGGGGAAGGGCGAAGAGGTCGAGTTGCCCGTCGGCGCCGGCGAGCTGGAGGCAGCGCAGGGAGAGCCCCTTGACCCGCACCCGCCTCCGGCAGGCCTGCCGGAAGAG
>JBFHXN010000497.1:0-2414 GCA_041598955.1 Desulfuromonadales bacterium
ACAAGGACATTTCAAGGGACATGCCAGAAAGGGAAAACTCCAAAATAGTTGTATTTACGGTTCGTTACAGTTTTTACCCCGGAAGGATCAGGTGTTTGCGACGTCGCAGGAAGCCGTCGCAGGCGACGGATGCGACGTCGCAAGGGGAGAGGGAGAGCCTCCGGGGCGGACCCGGGGGAGCCCTCCAGGGGGGGTGAAGACAAAAAAAAGGCCCCGCGGTTTCCCGCGGGGCCTTTTCCAACTGTCAACGAGATCTGATCAGACCTTGCGCACGTTGGAGGACTGGGGGCCTTTCTGCCCCTGGACCACGTCGAACTCGACGCGATCGCCTTCAACCAGCGACTTGAACCCGTTGCCGGAGATCGCCGAGAAGTGCACGAAAACGTCGGGGCCGCTGTCCTGCTGGATGAAACCGAACCCCTTGGCGTCGTTGAACCATTTGACCGAACCTTGTGCCATTGCTTGTTGCTCCTTTTTCGTCCCCCTCGGGGGCTCTGGGTGTCTGGCAGAGCCGGTATTGCCAAAAACAGAAAGACCGCTCAGCCCATTGGTCTGTGCGGTCTCGTTCTTACTGACTGACGGTGAATCTGTCCGGCAACTCGACGGTTCTGCACAAACTTCCAAGGTGTTTTTGTATCACGGCCGCTTGTTGAAAAGCAAGCCCTATTTTCCTTTCGGGACCTTTTTTCCTGAACGCTTCCCCCGTCAGTGTGCGCCGTCCTGCCCCTCCAGGTCCTCCCGTTCGAGCCCGAGTTTCCGAAGATGACGGTAGAGGGTGGCCCGGTGGACGCCGAGCAGGCGGGCCGCGGCGGTCAGGTTGCCGCCTGCGGCGCGGTAGGCCCTGCGGATCGCCCCGGGGTCGAGCTCCACGGGACGGGTGGTGCGTCGCGCCCCCTTCTGCACCGCCCCCGGGAGGAGTTCGGCTTCCAGGATTCCCTGGGGACGATGGGAGAGGAGCCTGCGGTCGCTCTCCAGGGGGTAGGGAGGAACCAGGGGGCGACGGGGGCGCTCATCGAGGGTGGTGAGGTTCCACTCCCCGGGAGAGAAATCCTGCCGCTCCCGGACCCATTCCCGGAAGGCGCGGGCGCCAATGACCTCCCCGGCGCTCTCGACGAAGACCCGCTCGAGCACGTTGCGCAGTTCGCGGACATTCCCGGGCCAGAGATAGGCCTGAAGGAGCTGGAGCGCTTCGGGGGTGAGCCCCTGAACCCGTCTGCCGTATTTGAGACCGAACTGGGCGAGAAAATGGCCGACCAGCTCAGGAATATCCTCCAGCCTCTGGCGCAGCGGGGGAAGGTGGATCCGCAGCACCGAGAGCCGGTGGTAGAGATCGGGTCGGAATCGCCCCTCCCCCACCGCCTGCTCGAGAAAGACATTGGTGGCGCAGACCACCCGGACATCGACCCGCAGGGACCGCTCCCCCCCCACCCGCTCGATGGATCCTTCCTCGAGCACACGCAGCAGCTTGGCCTGAGTGTGCAGAGGCATCTCCCCGATCTCGTCGAGAAAGAGGGTGCCGCCGTCGGCCCTCTCGAAACGCCCCCGGTGGCTGCGCAGGGCCCCGGTGAAGGCCCCCTTTTCGTGGCCGAAGAGCTCCGACTCGAGCAGCTCCTCGGAGATGGCCGCGCAGTTGACGGCCACGAAGGGGTCTCCAGCCCGGGGACTTCGATCGTGAATGGCCCGGGCGACAAGTTCCTTGCCGGTTCCGGTCTCTCCGGTGATCACCACGGCCGCGTCGGCGGCGGCGTAGATGCCGATCTTGCGATAGACCTCCGCCATGGCGGGGCCATTGCCGACCAGGCCTCCACGCTCTGTGGCGGCTCCGGCCTTCGCCGGGTGGGGCTGCCGGAAGAAGAAGGCCGCGACCCTCCCCTGGTAGTCCTCGGTGAGCCCTCCCGGGCGTACCTCCGCCAGCAGGGTGGGGACGCCGGGCCCGGGAAGGCGCACGGGGATCTCCCTCAGGATCTGATCCCGGGAGAGGGCCTCCCCGGCCAGATCGACCAGCGAGGGAGTCGCTCCGGCAAAGACCTGCTCCAAGGGGATGTTCCGGGCATTCACAGACTCCAGCCCGACCTTTTCGGCCAGGGAGGGGGAGATGCTGAGCAGACGCCAGCGCGCGCCGGGGTAGAGAGCCACCACCAGATCGGCTGCCGGCTCAGGTAGGTGGGATTTCTCCGGGGAATGGGAATCGGGGGATGTCATCGTCTCGAAATCCATGGGCAGGGCCATAATTTAACCCTTCCCCGGCCGTTCTGCAAGCCACGACGACAAAAGGCCGCCCGAAAAGGGCGGCCCTGGCTGCTGAAAAACCCCCATCTGCTTCGTTCCCCTTGATCTCGTCGCTGCGACGTAGCTTTCGCTACGCCTCACTCCTCGATCTGCGGGCGCCTTGCATCTGGAGGTTTTTGAGCAGC
>JBFHXN010000498.1:0-2414 GCA_041598955.1 Desulfuromonadales bacterium
GCGATGCTCTTCCAGCTCTTCGACATGTACGAAAAGGAGTGCATCCGCCTCGCCGAAAAGGAGCTGGTCTTTCCGGCCTACGACTTCGTGCTGAAGGGCTCCCACGCCTTCAACCTCCTCGACGCCCGGGGGGCGATCTCGGTCACCGAGCGCGCCCATTACATCGGCCGGGTGCGCAACCTGGCCAAGCTCTGCGCACAGGGCTATGTGGCCCAGCGCGAGAAACTCGGGTTTCCCCTGCTGAAGAAATGACATGTAGGGGCGCAGCATGCTGCGCCCCTACGTTCTCTTTTTGGAGATTCCATGTCCGCTGAACTCTTTCTCGAAATCGGCACCGAGGAGATCCCCGCGGGTTTTCTCCCCCAGGCGATGGCCGACCTGCAGCGGCTCCTTACCCAGGAGCTGGAGGGGGCGCGCGTTTCCTTCGGAGAGGTGCGCACCTTCGCCACCCCGAGGCGCATCGCCGTCTCGGTGGCTTCCGTGGCCGACCGGCAGGAGCGCCAGGAGCTCACCGTGAGCGGCCCGCCGGCAAGGGTCGCCTTCGACGAGAAGGGGAATCCGACCAAGGCGGCCATCGGTTTCGCCCGCACCAACGGGGTGGAGGTCGCCGATCTCTCGGTGGCCAAAACCGACAAGGGGGACTACCTCTTCATCTCCAAGGTGCTCGAAGGGAACCCCACCGCCGAGATCCTCCCCGAGCTGCTCCCCCGGGTGATCGGATCGCTCCCCTTCAAGAAGTCGATGCGCTGGAAGGACCTCGACGTCCGCTTCGCCCGCCCCATGCACTGGATCGTGGCCCTCTACGGCGGCAAGGTCGTCCCCTTCGCCTTCGGCAACCTCCAGAGCGGCAACCTCTCCCGGGGGCACCGCTTCCTCTCCCCGGAGAGCTTCGCCGTCTCCGGCGTGGAGAGCTACCTCGCCGAGGCGGAGAAGCGCTTCTTCATCCCCGACCCCCCCCGGCGCAAGGCCCTGATCGCCGAGCAGGTGGCCCGTATCGTCGCCACCGAGAAGGGGGAGCTGCTGGAGGACGAGGAGCTGCTGGAGGAGGTGACCTGTCTGGTCGAGTACCCGGTGGCCCTGGCCGGCGGGTTCGAGGAGAAATACCTCCAGCTCCCCCGGGAGTTGCTGATCACCACCATGCGGGAGCACCAGAGGTATTTCAGCCTTCTCGACGCCAAGGGACGGCTCCTCCCCCGCTTCATCACCGTGGCCAACAACCGCCCCGTCGACCCGGCGGTGGTGGTGCGGGGGAACGAGCGGGTGATCCGTCCGAGGCTCGCCGACGCCATGTTCTTCTGGGAGAAGGACCAGAAGGTCTCCCTGGAGAGCCGACTGGAGGCCCTCAGGAACGTGGTCTACCAGGCCAAGCTCGGCACCAGCTACGAGAAGGTCATCCGTTTCCGCACCCTGGCGGTGGAGCTCGCCCGCGCCCTCGACCCGGCCTCGGAGAAACTCACCGACCGCGCGGCCCTTCTGGCCAAATGCGACCTGGAGACGGGGATGGTCTACGAGTTCCCCGAACTTCAGGGGGTGATGGGGCGCGAATATGCGTTGATCGAAGGGGAAGACCCGCGGGTGGCCCGGGCCATCTTCGAGCACTACCTCCCCACCCAGGCCGGAGGTGAACTCCCTTCGGACAACGTCGGCGCCTTCGTTTCCGTTGCCGACAAGCTCGACAGCATCTGCGGCTGCTTCGGGGTGGGGCTGATCCCCACGGGGACCGCCGACCCCTACGCCCTTCGCCGCAGCGCCATCGGCATCCTCGCCATCCTTCTCGGCCGCGGCTTCCGGGTTTCCCTCAGGGAGCTGGTCGCCCGCAGCGTGGAGCTCCTTGGCCCCAAGCTCACCCGCCCCGCCGACCAGGTGCGCTCGGAAGTCCTCGAATTCATCCGGCTGCGCTTCTTCAACATGCTGACGGGGCAGGGGCATCCCCATGATGTGGTGGACGCGGTCCTCTCGGCCTCCTTCGACGATCCCCTCGATGCCCTGGAGCGGGTTCGCGCCCTGGCCGACCTCAAGTCCCGGGCCGATTTCGAGCCCCTCGCCGTCGCCTTCAAGCGGGCGGTGAACATCATCAAGGGGGGGGTGGAAACCCCGGTGAACCCCAAGCTCTTTCAGGAGGAGAGCGAGCGGCAGCTCCACGCCGCCCTGCAGAAGGTCCGCAGCGACGTGGCCGCCCAGGTCAAGAACCGGGACTACCTTCAGGCCCTGCGCACCATCGCCACCCTGAGGGGGCCCGTCGACGCCTTCTTCGACGGGGTGCTGGTGATGGCCAAGGAGGAGGAGGTGCGGACAAACCGCCTGGCCCTCCTCACGGAGGTCGCCAGGCTGATGGAAGGGATCGCAGACTTCGCCAAGATCGCCGCCTAGAACCTTAGGCGGCGTTTTTATTTTCGCTGTAAAATCGGGCTTAA
>JBFHXN010000499.1:0-2411 GCA_041598955.1 Desulfuromonadales bacterium
AGGAGTTCGTAGCCTGCGAAGTCCTGATCCTCCCGCGCATCGCGCAGGAAGTTCTCGATCAGTTCGTAGTCGACGAAGTCGTTCTCCTTCCGCCACCACTTGATGAAGCCGAGGCTCGGGTCGCGGGTCTTCTTCAGTTCCTTGAGAATGTCGCGTCCTTTCATGGCGTCCCCCTTCCTCTCTTGACCTGCCGCGATCTCCACCATGGAACTCGGCGGCAGTCATCGATCACTACTTCCAATTATACACCAGACCCTCTCCAAGCCTCCCGAAGCAGCTCCCTGGCTTGCCTGGCCGGGAAAACCTGCTATCAATAATGGCATGTTTGACGGACATTGAGACGGTGGACCCTGAAGGGAGGAACGACCATGGACCGATTTCGCTGGATGACGCTGGCCGCCGTCGCGTGGGCCCTGGCGGCGCTGCCCTCCGCAGCCCTGGCCGAGAACCGCGCAGGAGCCTTCACCCTCTCCCCCATGGCCGGGGGGCACATCTTCGAGGGTGACCAGAACCTCAAGAACAGCGCGACCTTCGGCCTGGGGCTCGGCTACAACCTCACCGAGCACGTGGGCCTCGAGGGAAGTCTCTTCATGACCGACGCGGAGGCCAAGGGGCCCCTGAACAGCGACGTCGACGTCTCCCTCTATCGCCTCGACACCCTCTACCACTTCCTCCCCCAGCAGGCCCTGGTCCCCTACCTGGCCGGGGGGGTCGGCGGCATCTCCCTCGACCCCAGCGTGGGGGGCTCCCAGGACAACTTCGTGCTCAACTGGGGAGCCGGAGTGAAGTACTTCGTCACCGAGGACCTCGCCCTGCGGGGGGATGTGCGACACGTCATCGACGTCGACGATCCGGACCACAACCTGCTCTACACCGCGGGATTGGTCTACCTCATCGGGGGAGAGAAGCCCGCACCGCCCCCGAAACCCGCGCCGCCGCCGAAGCCGGTGATCGGCGATGCCGACGGGGACGGGGTCCCCGACGACCGGGACAAGTGCCCCGACACCCGCAAGGGAGAGATGGTCGATGATGAGGGGTGTACCCTCAAGCTGACCCTGCACATCAACTTCGACTTCGACAAGGCCGAGATCAAGCCCGAGTTCAAGCCCGACCTCGATCGCGCCGCCCGGTTCATCGTCAAATACGACTACGTCCCCTACATCCTGATCGAGGGGCACACGGACTGGATCGGCGAAGAGGCCTACAACAAGGGCCTTTCCGAGCGCCGCGCAAAGGCGGTGCTGGAATACCTCATTGCCAATTACGGCATCGACGGCAAGCGCCTCTTCCCCCGCGGCGAGGGGGAACTTCGCCCCGTCGCCGACAACAAGACCGAGGAGGGGCGCTACCAGAACCGCCGGGTGGAGATCATCTGCTGCGTCCTGCTCCCCGAGTAGACCCAGCTTCCTCCGATTTTCGATGAAAAACAAAGAGCGGCATCCGGGTGACCCGGGTGCCGCTCTCAGCTTGTTGACACACTGGTTTTCGATGACGCGGGAAAGGCCGCAGACGGGCGTTTTTCATCGGCCCCCCTGACACCCGCCTACCGCGGCACCAGGGCCGATCAAAAATGCCTGGATGCAAGGCACCCGAAATCCGAGGAGTGAGGCGTAGCGAAAGCTACGTCGCAGCGACGAGGATGAGGGCAACGCCGCAGACGGGCGCTTTTCATCGGCCCTTCAAAGGAGGTTTTCCCGGCCGACCTCGTCGAGCACCCTCACCTTCGCCTCGATCATCTGGCGGTGGGAGAGGCGCAGCAGCGTCGCGAGACGGTGAATGAGATAGTCTTCGTAGCGGTCGAGCACCCCGTCGGCATAGACGATCCGCCAGAGGGTCTCCATCACCTCCAGCTTCTCCTCCAGGGAGAAATGGGCGTGCAGTTGCTGGGCGAACTGGTAGAGGTCGAGACTCTCCTCCCGCCGGTGCCGGGCGAACTCGATCAACTCGGCCGTATCTTCGGGGTTGAGATCGAACCTGCGCTGCAGCAGATCCTCGACCAGCCTCCCCTCCATGTCGTGAAACTCCCCGTCGGCGTGGGCCATCTCCAGAAGCAGCACGCAGGTCGCCACCCGGATGCGCTCCGCCTCGGCGGCGGGCTCCGGGGGAGCGGAGGAGAAAAGAAGCCCCTTGATGCGCTCGAGCATGAGTCAACCCGCCTTTCGCCGCTGAACCCCGTCCATCAGTCCCGACCCCTCTGCTTGAAGTAGCGGATCACCCGCGCCTTCTCCAGGGTGATCATCCCCCCCTCCTGGAGCATGGTGTCGATTCGAGGGAGGATCGCCTCGACCTTCTCCGGGCTCTCCACCGCCTCGATCACCACAGGAAGGTCGGTCGAAAGGCGCAGGATTTTGTCGGTGTGCATCACGCTGCGGGCTCCGAACCCCATGGCCCCCTTGAGAACCGTGGCGCCC
>JBFHXN010000500.1:0-2408 GCA_041598955.1 Desulfuromonadales bacterium
GAGGGCCTCGAGGAGCTCGTAGGTTTCCTCCAGCAGATAAGGGGTGAGGGAGTCGGGTGTCTGCTCAGCGTCCCAGGGGCACCCCCCGGGTTCTCGCAGGGTGGCCATGATCTCGACCAGTCGAATGAATTCGGTGGGTGGACTCGGACTTTTCAACTCAACCTCCCTTGGTTGGCATGGGTCTTTCTTCTACCCCAACCGGGTCGCGGGAGGCAAGCCCGGCGGAGTGCTTCGGGATCGGATTAATCGCTTGCAAAAAAGAGTCGGATAAGCTAATAGAGAGGCTCCCTTCGGGGAGCCCTGGAGAGGGGCGCTTTTCCCTTGACAAAGAGTGGCCAGTCTTTATACTAACGCACTTCGAGCCCGGCGGGAGGCCCCGTGCGCCTGCATCTCGACCAGATCAAAGACAACAGACTGACCCTCGAATTCGAGGAGGAGCCGGCACGATTCTCCACTCTGGCGGAAATGGCCGAGGAGGGGGAATGCTCCTTTGCCGGGCCGGTGAAAACGGTTCTGCACCTGCAGCGGGTCGGGGGGATGATCGAGGTCGAGGGGAAGGTCAAGACCCGGATCGGCCTCTCCTGCGGTCGCTGTCTGCAAAGCTTCGAGGCTCCCCTCGAGGCAACCTTCACCGCCACCTACGTCGAGGAACTTCCCCGGGTTGAAGCGGGCGAAGGGGAGGGGGGCGAGGAGGTCGAGCTCACCGCCGAGGAGATGGGACTCACCCTTGTTGAGGGGGAGGAGATCGATCTCGGTGAGCTGGTTCAGGAGCAGGTCGTGATGGGCATTCCTTACCATCCCCTGTGCGCCGAGAAATGTCGGGGCCTCTGTCCCCGATGCGGAGCCGATCTGAACAAGGGTGATTGCGGCTGCGCTCCCGAAGAGTTCAATAACAGGTTTGCCGCCCTCAAGGGCTTCAAGGTCGACAAGTCATAGGGTGATAAGTTCACCCATGTAAAAGAATGCAGAAGCAAAACCGGGCCTGAGGCCCGGCTCAAAGGAGAACGAAATCATGGCAGTACCCAAGAAGAAAACCTCCAAGTCCCGCCGCGACATGCGCCGAGCTCACGATGCCCTGACCCCTCCCGGGATCTCTGTCTGCCCCCAGTGCAAGGAGCCCAAGATGCCTCACCGGGCCTGCGCGGCCTGCGGCACCTACAAGGGGCGTGAAATCGCCAAGAGCGAAGAGTAACCCCGTTGCCGGCTGCGAGGGCGTCCGTTTGAAAGAGCGCGTACTGGTCGCGGTGGATGCCATGGGGGGGGACAATGCCCCCGCCGTGGAGGTGGAGGGAGCCGTAGCGGCGGCCCGCCAGTGGAACATCCCCATCATACTCGTGGGTGATACGGCAAGGGTTCAGGAAGAGCTTGCCAAGCACGACATCCGCGGCCTCGACATCACCCTGCGGCATGCCAGCGAAGTGGTGGGGATGCACGACTCGGCATCCGACGCCGTCCGAAAGAAGAAGGACAGCTCCATCCGCGTCGCCTTCGATCTGGTCAAGTCGGGCGGAGCGCACGCGGTGGTCAGCGCCGGGAATTCCGGTGCCACTATGGCCGCGGGCATGTTCGTCCTCAAGAGGGTGAAGGGGATCGACCGCCCCGCCATCGCGACCATCATGCCCAACCTCCACGATCAGACCCTGGTGCTCGACGCCGGCGGAAACGTGGACTGCAAACCTTTCCACCTCGAGCAGTTCGCCGTCATGGGTGATGTCTACAGCCGTCACGTGCTGGGCAAGGATCGCCCCAGGGTTGGCCTGCTCTCCAACGGCGAGGAAGAGGGCAAGGGGAATGACCTGACGCGGGAAGCCCATCGCCTGCTCAAGGACGCCCCCTTCAATTACGTCGGATACGTCGAGGGGCGGGACATTTTCAACGGCCGGGCCGATGTGGTTGTCTGCGACGGGTTCGTCGGAAATGTCGTTCTCAAGGTGGCCGAAGGGCTCTCCGAAGCGATCGGCTCCATGATCCGTCAGGAAATCGGCAGCCGTCCCCTGGCCAGGATCGGCTACCTGCTTGCCAGGCCGGCCTTTAAGGCCTTCAAGAAAAAGATCGACTACGCCGAATACGGCGGAGCCCCCTTGATCGGCATCGAGGGGACCGGGATGATCTGCCACGGCGGGTCCAATCCCCGGGCCATCGCCAATGCGATCCGTTTCGCCGCCGATTATGTCCGCAGCCAGGTCAACGCAAAACTGGTGTCGCAGCTCCAGAAGCTCGATCAGAGTCATGAATCCGAGCCCGCCCCCGAGGTTGCAGGCCGACAGGTCTGAACGGGGTCCGGCCAAGGAGATCGTCTGTTGAAAAGAGCGCGAATCATAGGGACCGGGTCCTGCCTTCCTGAAAAGGTGGTGACCAACCGGGACCTGGAAAAATTCCTCGATACCTCCGACGAGTGGATCGTCACC
>JBFHXN010000501.1:0-2405 GCA_041598955.1 Desulfuromonadales bacterium
AGGCGGGGGAGGGGAGCATGGCCTCGAGGATCCGGCCGAGGTGACTGTGAATCTGGGCGCTTTCCGGCATCAGGAGGGCTTCCCTCGCGGCCTCGGAGGCGATGGAGCTGTCGAGGTCCCGGAGGAAGGCCTTGACCCGGGGGATGAAGGGGGCGGCCATGGAGAATTCGCGGATCCCCATGCCGAAGAGAACGAGGAAGTTGATCGGATCGCTGGCCATCTCGCCGCAGAGGCAGAGCCCCTTCCCCTGGTCCCGGGCGACCCGGACCACCTGGGAGAGGACCTGGAGGACCGCGGGATGGAGGGGGTCGTAGTACTTCTGCACCAGGGGGTTGTTCCGGTCGGCGGCGAGCATGTACTGGATGAGGTCGTTGGTGCCAAGGGCAAAGAAATCGACCTCCCGGGCCAGAAGGGGGGCGAGTTGCACCGCCGCGGGCACCTCGATCATCACCCCGAGGGGGATGGTCTCGGCGTGGGCGATCCCCCCCCGGCGGAGATTGAACTTGGCCTCCTCGACCACCTCCTTGCAGGCCTTCACCTCTTCGATGCCCGAGATCATGGGAAAGAGAAGCTTGGCCGGGCCGTGGGCCCCGGCCATGAGGATGGCCTCGATCTGGGTGCGGAAGATGTCCCGGTTGTCGAGGGAGACCCGCACGGAGCGCCACCCCATGAAGGGGTTGTCCTCCTTGGGGGGGGTGAAGTAGGGGAGTCCCTTGTCTCCTCCGATGTCGAGGGTGCGGATGGTGACGGGCTCTCCTCCGAACCCCTCGATGACCTTGCGGTAGAGAAGGTACTGGTCCTCCCGGTCGGGGAAGCTCCCCCGGGCCATGTAGGGGAATTCGGTCCGGTAGAGACCGACCCCCTCGGCGCCGTTGCGCAGGGCCACGTCCACGTCGCTGACCAGGCCGATGTTGGCCCTCAGGGTCACCAGGACCCCGTCGCGGCTGCGGGCGGGAAGGTGCCGGAACTCCTCGAGTCGGCTCAGCTCCCGGCCGCAGTCCTCCTCCAGGCGCCGATACTCCTCGACGATGTGGGGCGGGGCATTGATGTAGAGGCAGCCCGAATTGGCGTCGAGGATCAGCCGGTCCTCCGGAGTGACCGCCTTGAGGGCCCCCTCCACCCCGACAATGGCGGGGATGCCGAGGCTCTTGGCCATGATCACCGCGTGGGCGTTTTTCTCCCCCGTTTCGGTGACAATCCCCCGGATGAGCTCGTGGTCGAGGGCGGCCATGTCCGAGGGGAGGATCTCGTGGGCCACCAGGATCCCCTCGTGCTTCAGCACCGGGCCGGTCTGGGTCTGGCCCGTGAGATGGGAGAGGAGCCGGCGGCCGATGTCTTTCATGTCGGCGGCCCTCTCCCGCAGGTAGGGATCGTCCATGCGGTTGAAGGCCTCGACGTAGTCGGTGACGACCTTCTGCAGGGAGAAGGCGGCGCTGTGCCCCTTGCGGATGCCCAGGCGGATCTTCTCAAGGAAACCGCGATCTTCCAGGATCATCAGGTGGGTGTGGAAGATCGCCGCATCGTCCCGGGAGAGGCGCTCGGCCACCCGCTTCTCCAGGAAAAGGGTCTGGATGCGGGTCTTCTCGAGGGCTCCGTCGAGCTTGGCCAGCTCCTGCTCGGCCGTGACGCCCGACTCCTCCTGGATTTCCGCCAGCCCGAAGCGGTTGTCGAGCAGGTGGGCTGGTCCGGAGGCAAGGCCGGGATAGGCGACCTTCCCCCGCAGCGCATCGGCCCGGTCGGTCTCCCGGTGGGAGTCGGGCTTCACCGCAAGGCTCTGGCGGGTCTTCTCGAGCTCCAGAACGTAGCGGTTCGCTTCCTCCTCCTTTTTGCGGATGGAGTCGAGAAGCCGGGCATTGACCACGATGGAGGCGATCTGGAAGGCGATGGTGGAGAGGGCGCTGATCTCCTCGCGGCTGAACTGCCGGGGGGCCTTGGTCTGAAGGACGATGACCCCCAGGGGTTCCTTGCGGTCGAAGAGGGGGATGCCGAGAAAGGAGTGGAAGCGCTCCTCCCCCGTCTCCTTGAAATAGCGGTAGCGGGGGTGGGTCTGGGGCTCCTGGATGGCCACCACCCGGCGCTCCTCGGCCGCCAGGCCGGTGAGTCCTTCGCCGACCTGGAGGGTGACCTTTCCGACGGCCCTGCGGGAGAGTCCGCGGGACGCCATCAGTCTCAGGGTCTGCCCGTCTCCCTCGAGCAGGTAGATGGAGCAGACCTCGGTCCCCATGCGCCTGGCAACCAGGGAGACGATGTTGTCGAGGGTTTCGTCGAGGTCATGGGACTGGAGGATGAGGGTGCTGATGTCCTCCAGGGTGGTGACGCCGAGGATTTCGGGTTTTCGTTTGGGCATGGCGGCCAGAAAAGGCGGGCGGGCATTGGGGCCCGGGAAGGGGTGAAGCTCAACGGAA
>JBFHXN010000502.1:0-2400 GCA_041598955.1 Desulfuromonadales bacterium
CCCGCCCCCCTTCCGGCGGCGGAGGCTTTTCCCGCCCCGGCCCCGGCCGCCGCGGGCTCCCTCTGGGTCGACGGCGAGACGGGGCTCTTCTCCGACCTCAAGGCCCGGCGGGTGGGGGATCTGCTGACGGTGGCCATCTACGAGAGGGCCAGCGCCAGCAAGGAGGCCAAGACCAAGACGGGGCGCGACAGCACCGCTTCGGCCGACCTGACCCGGGTTTTCGGCCTGGAGCGCAACATCGCCACCATCAACAAGACCATCGATCCGACCCAGCTGATCAGCGCCAACTACCAGAACGAGTTCGACGGTTTCGGCTCCACCTCCCGCAAGGAGGATCTGGTGGCCACCATCAGCACCCGCGTGGTCGAGCTCTACCCCAACGGCAACCTCCGCATCACCGGACGCAAGCAGGTCACCGTCAACAACGAGGACCAGATCATCGAGCTGACGGGGATCGTCCGCCCCGCGGACATCACCTCGGAGAACTTCGTCGACTCCAAGTACATACTCGATGCGGACATCGCCTATACCGGCAAAGGGGTGATCAGCGATAAGCAGAAGCAGGGGTGGATGGTGAGAATTCTCGACAACATCTGGCCCTTCTAGGGGGGGGCTGCTGAAAAACCCTCATCTGCTGCGTTCCCCTTGATCTCGTCGCTGCGACGTAGCTTCCGCTACGCCTCACTCCTCGATCGGCGGGCGCCTTGCATCTGAAGGTTTTTGAGCAGCCCACGAACTTTGTCAGGTAATCCGTCAGGAGGCCGTCATGGCTCGATTCCGCTCCATATTCGCTCTTCTCGCCGCGGGTCTGTTCCTGGCGCCCGCCGGCGCCGGGGCCTCGCGTCTGAAGGACCTCGCCGCCCTGGAGGGTGTCCGGGAGAACCAGCTGGTCGGCTACGGCCTGGTGGTGGGCCTCAACGGCACGGGCGACAGCGCCAAGACCCAGTTCACCGTCCAGTCCCTGGTCAGCATGATGGAGCGGCTGGGGGTGAGCGTCGACCGCAGCCAGGTCAAGGTCGACAACGTGGCCGCCGTCATGGTCACCGCCGGGCTCCCCCCCTTCGCCCGCACGGGCAACGCCCTCGACGTCCTCGTCTCCTCCATCGGAGACGCCGACAGCCTGGTCGGCGGGACCCTTCTCATGACCCCCCTCAAGGGGCCCGACGGCCAGGTCTACGCCGTGGCCCAGGGACCCCTGGTGGTCGGCGCCATCTCCTTCGGGGGGAAGGCCGCCCAGGTGCAGAAGAATCACCCCACCGCGGGGCGCATCCCCGGGGGGGCCCTGGTCGAGCGTGAGGCTCCCACCCCCTTCGCCGGAGGGGAGTTCTTCGTCTACCGCCTTCGCCAGGCCGATTTCACCACCGCGTCACGCATGGCCGCGGCGGTCAACCGCGAGTTCGGCGCCGAGGTGGCCCGGGCGGTGGATGCCGGTGCCCTGCAGGTGCTCCTTCCCGAATCCTTCCGGGGGCGCGGCGTCGATTTCATGGCGCGCCTCGAGGGGGTGGAGGTGGCCCCCGACTCCTTGGCCCGGATCGTGGTCAACGAGCGGACCGGCACCATCGTCATGGGGCAGGAGGTGCGCATCGCCACCGTCGCCGTCTCCCACGGCAACCTGAGCCTGGTGATCACCGAGCAGCCCCAGGTCTCCCAGCCCAATCCCTTCGGCCGCGGCGAGACGACGGTGGTTCCCCGCACCGACATCGAGGTGAAGGAGGATGAGGGGAGCCTGGTGGTGATGGAGATGGGCGCCACCATCGGCAGCGTCGCCCAGGCCCTCAACGCCATCGGCGCCACCCCCCGGGACCTGATCGCCATTTTCCAGGCGATCAAGGCGGCCGGGGCGCTGCACGCCGAGCTGGTCGTCCTCTGACCCTTTCCCGGGAGCCCGTCATGAAGATCACCTCCCCCATTCCCCCTCCTGCCGCGCCCCAGGCTCCGGCCCCCCGGCGCCAGGGGAAGGACGACCCGGCGGCCCTGCGTCATGCCTGCCAGGAGTTTGAGGCCCTCTTCATCAACGCCCTGCTCAAGGGGATGCGGGCGGGGGTCCCCGAGGGGGGGCTGCTCGAGCCGGGGCCCGGCGAGGAGATCTACCGCGACTTCCTCGACGTCGAGGTGGCCAAAAGCGCCGCCCGCCAGGGGGGAGTCGGCATCGCCGAGGTCCTCTACCGGCAGCTGGGGGTCGACAAGAAGGATTGAGCCCGCAGGGGCGGAAAAACAATAACAGCTGTCCGCCGATGAGTATTTTCCCCCTCTCCCGCGACGGGAGAGGGCCGGGGTGAGGGCGTCCGCCGGTCCCGATAGCCCCCTCCCCTCAATCCCCTCCCGCCAGGGGAGGGGAGGTTCTTTTTCGTCGATCCTTGGCCCGGAAAAAAATCCGATTTTTTCCTAAACTTCCCTGCC
>JBFHXN010000503.1:0-2396 GCA_041598955.1 Desulfuromonadales bacterium
CGATGTCCTCCAGGGGAACGAGGCGCACCCCGAGATCGTCGGCGCGCTTCTCGGCGATGTAGGGATCATGGGCGATCACCTCGGCCTCGAAGGCCTTGCACCGGGTGGCCACCCGGCCGCCGACCTTGCCCAGGCCGATGACCCCGACGGTCTTCCCCTTGAGCTCGTACCCGGTGAAGGGGGCCCGTTTCCACTCCCCCCCCTTGAGGCTGGCGTTGGCCACGGTGACGTTGCGACAGAGCGAAAGGAGGATGGCCATGGTGTGCTCGGCCGCCGAGTTGACGTTGCCGAAGGGGGCGTTGACGACGATGATCCCCTTGCCGCTGGCGTAGTCGACGTCGACGTTGTCGATGCCGACCCCGGCCCGGGCGATGACCTTGAGCTGCCGGGCGTGATCGATCAGGGGGGGATCGACCTGGGTGCCGCTGCGAGTGATGATGGCTTCATAATCCCCGATGACCCGGTGGAGCTCGGGCACCGGCAGGCCGAGCCTGACGTCGAGTTGGATGCGGGAATCCTCGAGCAGTGGCTGCAGGCCTTCGGGGGAAATTTCGTCGGTGACGAGGACCTTCATGGGAGGTGCTCCTTTTGCCAGGCGGGATCCGGCCGGGTGAATGACAACGAGGCGGGAGATCCGCGGAAGAAGGGGGGAAGTGTAAAACTTTTGCCCCCCCCTGTCAACGCCGTAGACGCCACCGTCCAGCCGCTTTCGAGGCCTACTTGACGACCTTCAGCCGCCCGCCGCCCGCCGCTCCGCCGGGGGAGGGGGGCGGCTCCTCGGGAGACTCTTTCTCCAGGGAGGGAAGGGTCCCCCCGGAGACCATCCGCGACACCGACTCGGCGATGGTCAGGCACTGCTTCATGCAAACCCTTCGGGCCGGGCAGACGGAGCAGTCGGCCTCCCCGCCGGCGGCTCGCAGGGCGTGGATCACCAGCTCCACGCTCTCGATCTGGTTGAGGGGTATGAAGAACATGGGTCGGAACCTCCTTTGAGTGCCTTTAACGCAAGAACGACCAGACCCCTGCGGATGGTGTCCTTGAACTGAATACCCCCTCCCTCGAGGGGCGGGGGGAGGGTGAACCTTCGCCTGCGAAGACAGGCCAGACCGCTTGGCCGGGCCACCCCCACCCCGACCCTCCCCCCTCGAGGGGGAGGGAACGCCCCTTCGGAGTCCCCTTCAGTGCTGCTTTGAATCCGTTACAGTCTTTTCCCCGCCGCCGTTGCGAAGGCCCGCAGCTTCTCCATCATCGCGGCGAAGTCGGCGGGGCGCAGGGACTGGGGTCCGTCGCTGGTGGCCTTCTCCGGCTGGGGATGAACCTCCACGATGAGGCCGTCGGCCCCGGCCGCCGCGGCGGCGTAGCACATGGAGGGGACCAGGTGGGCGTGCCCCGTGGCGTGGGAGGGGTCGATGACCACCGGCAGGTGGGTCTGCTCCTGGAGGACGGGGACGGCGGAGATGTCGAGGGTGTTGCGGGTGGCCGTCTCGAAGGTGCGGATCCCCCGCTCGCAGAGGATGACCTTCTGGTTCCCCTCGGAGAGGATGTATTCGGCGCTCATGAGGAACTCCTGGATGGTCATCGCCATCCCCCGCTTGAGCAGCACCGGTTTGCCGAGCTGCCCGAGCATCTTGAGCAGGGCGAAATTCTGGCTGTTGCGGGCCCCGACCTGCATGATGTCGGCGTAGCGCCCCACCGTCTCAACGTCCCGGGGGTTGACCACCTCGGTGACGATGGGCAGACCCGTGGCCTCCCGGGCCAGGGCGAGGAGCTTGAGCCCCTCCTCCTCCATCCCCTGGAAGGAATAGGGGCTGGTGCGGGGCTTGTAGGCCCCTCCCCTCAGCACCCGGGCCCCGGCCGCCTTGACGGCCCGGGCCGTCTCGAGGATCTGCTCCTCGCTCTCCACGGAGCAGGGGCCGGCCATAACCAGCAGCTCTTGACCGCCCAGGTTCACCCCGGGGGCGATCTCGATGACGCTGCGCTCGGGGCGCACCTCCCGGCTGGCGAGCTTGTAGGGCTTGAGGATGGGGACGACGCTCTCCACCCCGGGCATCGACTCGAGGGACTGGAGCACCGCCTTGCCCCGCTCGTCCCCCACCGCACCGACCACGTCGCGGGTCTCGCCGTGGATGACGTGGGGCTTGTAGCCCAGCTCGCGGATTCTCTTCTTCACCTCGGCCAGCGCTTCCCGGCCGGCCTTCTGCTTCATGACGATGATCATGGTCCGTGATCTCCTTTCGCGCAGGGAGGGTGGAGTTGCTCTAAATACGAAAAGCCGCCCGGCTTCTCCCGGCGGCCTTCTCTTTTTCCTGCGCAAAAAAGAAAAACCATGGGAGATCCGGTCCGGTCTGCCCATGGTTTGTGGTCTTTGAAGCTGTCGCGCTACGCCAGCAGACCTC
>JBFHXN010000504.1:0-2392 GCA_041598955.1 Desulfuromonadales bacterium
GACGGCTTCACCCTGCTGCGGGTCGAGGAGCGCAACCCCGGCCGCATCCGCCAGTTCGACGCCGTGAAGGAGGAGATCCGAAAAACCCTGCTGGAGAAAAAGTCCAAGGAGCGCTTCGAAGAGTGGAAGAAGGAGCTCAGGGAGAAAGCCTTCATCGACATCCGACTCTAGGGTTCCGATCGGCCCGTCAAGCAAAAACAAAGCCCCGCCGGGAAACCGGCGGGGCTTTTGCGTGGGATGGTCAGATCAGGAACGATGGGTCCTGACCCCCCTCAATCCCCCCTATTTTCATAGGGGGGAAGCGAGCGAAGCGAAGCAGGGGGGTTGTGGAGCTCAGCGATGGGGCGCCGTCTACAGCGAAAAGGAAGGGAACAGGGACTATTTCCGCCGTTTCCAGAAGGCCCGGATGCCGAAAAAAAGGCCGGCGGCCGCCAGAACCAAGATGGTGATGTTGAGCACGGTTTCGGTGAAGGTGAGCATGGATGCCTCCCGGGGTTGATGTCGACCCGGAGTCTGCCACGGAAAAGGGGGGAGCGCCTTGACCGGGGTCAAGGAGGCGTTGGGGAGTGACGGGGGGTGCGTCGGAGGCGGGGGCTCAGAGCCCCTGGAGCCCCGTCCAGAGAAACCGCAGCAGCAAAAAGGCGAGAAGTCCCACACCCGTGACGGCGGCGAGCAGGAGCAGGGCGAGGGACCAGACGAAGAGACGGCTGGCGGCGGCGGTCCGGCGGGGATGTTCGAGGTAGGCGTCAAGGAGCTGGAGGTTGCGCAGGTTGGCCTTCCAGACGAGGTCGAAGAGGTCCCCGAGCAGGGGGAAGGCTCCGGCGGCGGTGTCCAGCAGGACGTTGAAGGCCATCTTCAGCAGAAGGGACTTGGGGGCCCCGAGGCGGGCGGCCTCGGAGAAGAGGTAGCTCGAAAAGAGGGCCCCGGCCGCGTCCCCGATCCCGGGGAAGAGCCCCATCAGGGGATCGAGGCCGATGCGCACCCCGAGGCCGGGGAGGGGGATCGCCTCGTCGAGCAGCCAGGCGAGGCGCCCGAGCCGTTTGCGGATGGCCGCTCTTTCCTCGGAGGTCATGGAGAGTTTCCTTGGGTTTCAGGAGAGGGAAGGGGTTTCGTCGGCCCCGTCCGAGGAGGATTCCCGGTCGGTCCCATGGTCCCGGGCGACGAGCATGTAGATGGAAGGGACCACGAAGAGGGTGAAGAGGGTGCCGACGGCCATCCCCCCCACCAGGACGAGGCCGATGGAGTTCCGGGCGGCGGCCCCGGCCCCCGTCACCAGGGTCAGGGGGAAGTGCCCCGCGATGGTCGCCGCGCTGGTCATCAGGATGGGGCGCAGGCGGGTCAGGGCCGCCTGGTGCACCGCTTCGAGCTTTCCATGCCCCTGCTCCTGGAGTTTGTTGGCGAACTCGACGATGAGGATGCCGTTTTTGGAAACCAGCCCCACCAGGGTCACCAGGCCGACCTGGGAGTAGATATTGAGGGTGGTCGTCCAGCCGTGGGTCCAGAAGGGGACGTTGGGATCGGGGATCTTGAGGAAGGTGAAGATCAGCGCACCGAAGAGGGCGAGGGGGACCGATCCGGCCAGAATGACGAAGGGGTCGCGGAAACTGTTGAACTGGGCCGCCAGGACCAGGAAGATGAGAATGACGGCCAGGCCGAAGGTCGGCAGGAACTGGTTCCCCTCGGTGCGCAGCTGCCGCGACTCCCCGGTGTAGTCGAGAACGTACCCTTGGGGGAGGACCCTGGCGGCCTCCTCTTCGAGAAACCGCAGCGCCTCGTCGAGGGGGCGCACGGCCACCCCGCTGATCTTGACGGCGTTGAGCTGCTGGAAGCGGTTGAGGGAGCGGGGGACCACCGTGTCCCGGAGGGTGGCGACGGTGCTCAGGGGGACGAGGGCCCCCCCGGGCCCGGTGACGTAGATGCTCTGGAGCTGGCCGGGATTGAGGCGGTCGATGCGCTGGATCTGGGGGATGACCTTGTAGCTGCGGCCTCCGATGTCGAAGCGGTTGACGAAGTTGCCGCCGACCATGGAGCCCAGGTCCGCCCCGACCTCTTCGAGGGTCAGGCCCAGGTCGGCGACCTTGTCCCGGTCGATGACGAACTCGGTCTGGGGCTGGTCGATCTTCACGTCGATGAGGGGTGGAAAGGCGAAGAGGCCGCTCTGCATGGCCTTGAACTGGATCTGCTGCGCGAACTCCAGAATGGTCCCGCTCTCGGCCGTGGAGGCGAGGATGAATTCGACGGGGAACTGCCCCCCTCCCGGCAGGGCCGGGGGGAGAACCGGAAACATGCGGATTCCGGGGATGGACTGGAGCTTCTGCTGCACCTCGGGGAGGATGTCGAAGACGGTGCGCTCCCGGTCGTCCCAGGGGCGGGTGACCATGCCGCCGAAGCC
>JBFHXN010000505.1:0-2391 GCA_041598955.1 Desulfuromonadales bacterium
CGTCAACATGGTCAACGCCCGCCTGATCGCCCGGACCATGGGGATCGCCGTGGAGGAGGTCCGCACCACCGAGTCCGAATCCTTCTCCAACCTGATCACTCTCGTCCTGGAGTCCTCCGAGGGGAAGCGAAGCATCGCCGGGACCCTCTTCGAGGGGATTCCCAAGATCGTCAAGATGCGGGATTTCATGACCGACTTCCAGCCCGAGGAGCACATGCTGGTGATGAACTACGCCGACCGCCCGGGGCTCATCGGCAAGATCGGCACCATCCTGGGGGAGGCCGGCATCAACATCGGCAGCATGAACCTCGGAAGGCGCAAGAAGGAAGGGGAGGCGATGGTCGTGCTCTCCCTCGACACCCCCGTCGACGAGGCCACCGTCCAGCGCCTCACCGAGGCCGTCGAGGCCCGGTATGTCCGCGCCGTGCAGATGAAGAGGCGGTAGGCAGCAGCGAGTAGACGGAATCCAGAAACGTCAAAGGCGACCCGAGCGGGTCGCCTTTTTTCGTGGTGCGCCGGGGTCTCGACGGAGGTTCAGGCGGCAAAAAGGGGCAGGTCGCAGGGGGGGATGAGGCCGCGCGCTTCGGCCCGGGCGAGGAGGGTCTCCACGGCCTGGACCCCTTCCGCGCCGAGGTCGCGGCTGAAATCGTTGACGTAGAGCCCGATGTGCTGTTCGGTGACGGCCTCGGAGAGCTCCTGGGCGTGGCGGCGGATGTAGTCCCGGGGCTCCTCGGGATGGGCCCGGGCGTAGTCGAGGCTCTGGCGCAGGGCGGCGTCAATGGTCCCGATGAGCTCCCTGCCGAGGGAGCGGCGGGCGAGGATGCCCCCGAGGGGGATGGGGAGGCCCGTCTCGGCTTCCCACCAGGCGCCGAGATCGCAGACCGAGACGAAGCCCTGGTCGAGGAAGGTGAAGCGGGACTCGTGGATGATGACGCCGGCGTCGGCCTCCCCGGCCTCGAGGGCCTCCATGATTCGGTCGAAGGGGAGAATCAGCAGATCGCCGTACCCCTCGCCGTGGAGCTGCAGGAGCAGGTTGGCGGTGGTGAGCTGGCCCGGGATGGCGATCCGCTTCCCCTTCAGGGCCGCCATGGTGGTCGGCTGCCGGGCGATGACCAGGGGGCCGCAGCCGCGCCCGAGGGCGCCGCCGCTGTGCAGCAGGCAGTAGTCCCGCCGAAGGTGCCCCAGGGCATGGTAGCTGACCTTGGTCAGGTCGAGGGCGCCTTCGAGGGCGAGGCGGTTGAGGGTCTCCACGTCCTCCAGGCGCTCGGTGATCCGGATGCCGGCGAGGGGGATGAGTCCGTGGGTGAGGGCGTAGAAGATGAAGGTGTCGTTGGGGCAGGGGGAGTAGCCCAGGGTCAGGGAGCGGCTCATCCGGCGAGCTCCGTGCCGGCCGGGGAGCGGAGGATGGCCATGATCCCCTGCTGGGCCATGGCCGCGGCCCCCTTGAGGTCCCAGGTGGAGAGATCCCGGTCCTCCGTCAGGTTGGAGATCCCCCGCAGTTCGAGGAAGGGAACCCCGTAGCCGGTGCAGACCTGGGCCACGGCGGCGCCCTCCATGCTCTCGCAGATCCCCCCCGTGCGCCGGGCCATCTCCTCGGCGGCGAGGGCCGTGCCCGAGCAGGTGGAGACGGTGACGAAAGGGCCGCAGACGAGGCGGCGGCCCGCCGATGCGGCGGCGGCCTCCAGGTCGGGACGGCTGCTCTCCAGAAGGGAGGGGGTGACGGGGAATCTGTTGAAGTAGCGGGAGGAGCCCTGCTGGAGGGTGGGAAAGCCGATGGTCTCCAGGTCTCGGAAGCCGGCGGGGGTGATCACCCCCTCGTCGCCGTAGATCTCCTCGCTGGCCAGGGCGAGATCCCCGACGCCCAGGCCCGAGCCGGGGTAGGCCCCCCCGCAGCCGAAGAGCATGACGGCCTGCGGGCGGTGCTTTTCGAGCAGCAGGGCGGTGGCGGCGGCGGCGTTGGCTTTGCCCAGGCCCGTATGGAGCAGGCAGACACGTTTTTCGAAGAGGCGTCCCCGCAGCAGCTCCCGGCGTCCGGCGGGGATCGCCTCGCAGGGGGAGAGACGGCGGCGGAGGAGTTCGGTTTCGAGGGATACGGCTGCGACGAGGGCGATCATGGGAGGGGAAGATCCCGGGCGGCGAAAGGCGGGAGACGCAGGCCCGTGGATGTTTGGGTCTGTTCCGGGGAGGGGCGGAGGGCCCTTGTCGGCTTCACGGCTTGTACCACCCCTGGCGGATGAGGTCTCGGCGGAGGGGGGCGCCCTGGTTGCGCACCATGCCGTGATACCAGAATCGCTCGGCGCTGGTCCGGGGCTCCCCGGGAGGATCGAGGCGCTTGCGGCGATCGATGAGGTTTTTCTGGAAGGTCTCGTCCCCCTCCCGCACGATGTCGAG
>JBFHXN010000506.1:0-2385 GCA_041598955.1 Desulfuromonadales bacterium
GGAAACGCGGCGCGGGCGAACCCCCCGGTTCGCCCTCGCCTGTTCATCTCTGAAAATCGGACCTCAGCCGTTGGACGCCTCGTCCTGGGGGAGAGCCTGGGCCAGATCGAAGAGTTCGTCGAAAATCGCCTGGACGGTGGTAATGCGGTCGGCCTTCCAGGCGTTGGTGCCACAGAAGACCAGGCCGGTCTCCACGTCGCCGCGCTGGGCCCGGTCGAGGGCGTGGACGATGCAGAAGCGCTCCTGACCGACCTTGTAGGTGCACTTTTTCAGACACCCCGAAGGGCAATGCACGTCGAGGTCGAGGTCGCGCTGACGCACCTTCTCGAGATTCCCCTTGAGGGCGCGGCCTGGAAGACCCGCCGGGCTCATGATCAGCCCGATGTCCTCCGGGGTGCAGTCGAGGTAGGCCTGCTTGAAGGCCATGTCGGCATCGCATTCCTCGGTGCAGACGAAGCGGCTGGCCATCTGCACCCCGTCGGCCCCTTCGGCGAGGGCGTGGAGCAGGTCGGCGCGGTCCCAGATGCCGCCGGCGGCGATGACGGGGATATCGACCCCGAAGGTGTCGCGCAGGTAGGCCTTGACCCCGCGGATGGTGGCGTACTGGTCATAATCGCCGCTGCCGATGTTCTCGAGCTTCTCGCCGAGGTGGCCGCCGGCGGTGTCGGGATCCTCGACCACCACGGCATCGGGTAGCCGCCCGTAGGACTTGTGCCACTTGCGGGCGATGAGCTCGGCGGCCTTGACCGAGGAGGCGATGGGAACCAGGGCCACCTCCGGCCATTCGGCGGTCAGCTCGGGAAGGTTGAGGGGGAGCCCCGCGCCGCTGATGATGACCTTGGCGCCGGCGGCGCAGGAGGCCCGCACCATCTCGTCGTAGTTGGTCACCGCCACCATGCAGTTGGTTCCGACCACCCCGTCGGGGGCGATGGCGTAGGCCTTCTTGATCTCCTCGGCCAGGGCCAGGGGGTCGGCGGTGAAGAAATTGTGCCCGTCGTAGTGGGGGCTGTTGAGGCCGATGCCGGCGGTGGCCACAATGCCGATGCCGCCGCAGCGGGCCACGTGGCCGGCCAGGTTGCCGGCGGAGACGCGAACACCCATCCCCCCCTGGATCAGGGGGAAGGGAACGGTATGTCGACCGATGGTCAGGGATTTCATGCCGGATCTCCTCCAGTCGGTGGTCAGGCTCCATTGCCTGCGACGATGGTACCAGAACCTTTCCGGAGCGATTGTAATAGTTGTGTAAAAGTCGATTCCCCTTGTCCCGGCCCGGGGGCGATGGTAAACAGAAAGGCATGAAATCCCTCCTTCACCGCCTGATCAACCCCCTGATGGCCTTCATCGGAATCCAGCTTCTCTGGATCGTGCTGGTCGTCTTCTGGGTCTACTGGTTTCTGGGGAGCGACCGGGAGCTGCGCCGCCTTGCAGAGCGCTACAGCCCCGACCTCCTGACCGGAGAAGCCAACTGGTTCATCCTCGTCGAGGGGCTGCTGCTGCTGGTGGCCATCCTGGCGGGGGTTTACGTGATCTTCCTCTACTGGACCCGCCAGGCGGCCCTCTACCGCACCCAGCGGGACATGGTCGCTCAGGTGACCCATGAGCTCAAATCCCCCCTCGCCTCCCTGCAGCTCCACCTGGAAACCATCCGCAGGCACCGCCCGGGCCCCGAGCGCATGGAGGTCTTCCTCGACACCATGCTCTCCGACATCGACCGGCTTCGGGGCCTCACCGACAATCTGCTCGCAGCCAACCGTCTCGAGCGCAAGGGGCTCAAGCTGGTCCTGCGCCCCATCAACCTCTCGGAACTGGTGGGAGGGTTCTTCAGGGGGCACCAGTACTCATTGCCGAGGGGGGGGAAGATGACCCTCGCCGTCACTCCCGGGCTGCGGGCGGAGGTGGACGCCGACGCCCTGGAGACGGTCTTTCGCAACCTGCTCGAGAACGCCCTGCTCTACGCCCAGGGTCCCCCTGAGATCCGGATCAGCCTGGCCCGGGAGGGGCGGTGGGCCCACTTCGTCATGGCCGACCGGGGGCGGGGGATCGCCCGGGAGGAGCAGAAGAAGATCTTCCGGCTCTTCTACCGGGTGCGCCACAGCGGCGAGACCATCCGGGGAACGGGCCTGGGGCTCTTCATCGTCTGGGCCATGGTACGGCGCCATCGGGGCAAGACCTGGGTGGAGAGCGAGGGGCCGGGCAAGGGGGCGGCCTTTCACATCCGCCTGCCCCTTCTGACCGGAGGGGAGGTGCAGCAGTGAGCGCCCCCCACGTCCTGCTCGTCGAGGACGAGCCGAGCATCGCCCGGGGCCTGCTCTTCAACCTGGAGCAGGAGGGCTACCGGGTCACCCATGTCTCCAGCGGCGAGGCGGCCCTCGACCGGCTCTGGGA
>JBFHXN010000507.1:0-2385 GCA_041598955.1 Desulfuromonadales bacterium
AAAGCCTTTGCAATAAACGTGAAAATTCCACAGAGAAGGGGTATGTTTTTTTAATCCGCAATAAGATCAATGACTTGGACGATTTCGATCGGCCGGATCAGCAAGGCGCCGGGTCAAGGACCCGGCGCTTGGGCGATCGGTCTACGCCAAAATGCCGTCAGACGGCGGGAGCGGGGGAAGGGGGATCAGGCGAGGGCCTGCTCCAGGTCGGCCAGGATGTCGGCGGGGGATTCGATGCCGACGGAGAGGCGCAGAAGGCCCTCGCAGATGCCGAGCCGCTCCCTTTCGGCGACGGGGATGTCGCCGTGGGTCTGAACCGCCGGCAGGGTCATCAGCGACTCGACCCCACCGAGGCTCTCGGCAAAGGAGATCAGCCGCAGCCCCTTGAGCACCTCTCGGGCGAGCTCGGGGCTCTCCACCCGGAAGGAGACCATGCCGCCGAAGCCGCTGGCCTGCTGGCGCGCGAGGTCGTGGCCCGGATGGCCGGGGAGCCCTGGATAGTAGACGGCGCTCACCCGGGGATGGGCACGGAGCCAGCGGGCCACCAGGAGGGCGTTTTCGCAGTGGCGCTCCATGCGCAGCGCCAGAGTTTTGAGGCTGCGCAGAAGGAGCCAGCAGTCCTGGGGGGGAAGGATGGCGCCGGTGGAGTTCTGCAGAAAGTAGAGCCGCTCCCCCAGTTCACCCTCGCGGGTCACCAGGGCGCCGGCGCAGAGGTCGCTGTGCCCCCCCAGGTACTTGGTGGCCGAGTGGACCACCACGTCGGCGCCGAAGTCGAAGGGGCGCTGCAGGGCGGGGGTGAGAAAAGTGTTGTCGACGACGAAGAGCAGCCCCCGCTTGCGGCAGAGCCGGCCGAGGGCGGCGAGGTCCGCCACGCCGAGCAGGGGGTTGCCCGGGGTCTCCACCAGCAGGGCCTTCGTCCGTTGGGTGACCGCGGCGGCCACGGCCGTCGTGTCGCTGGTGTCGACGTAGCTCGCCCTGAGCCCGAACTTGCCGAAGACCTGCTCGAGCACCCGGTAGGTGCCGCCGTAGAGGTCCTCGGAAACCACCAGGTGGTCCCCCGCCGAGAAATGGAGAAAGAGGGTGGTCAACGCCGCCATCCCCGAGGAGAAGGCGAGGCCGCGGCTTCCCCCCTCGAGCATGGCCAGCCCCTCCTCCAGCAGCTGCCGGGTGGGGTTGCCCGAACGGGTGTAGTCGAAGCCCGTGCTCTCCCCGACGCCGGGGTGGCGGTAGGTGGCGCTCGGGTAGATGGGGAAGCTGATGGCGCCGGTCTTCTCGTCGCGGCCGACGCCGAGCTGGACAGTGCGGGTGGTCAGGGTCTGGTCCTGAGGCTGGTTCATGGAGTGGTCCCCCTTTGTTGGTGGCATGCGGGGCACGAAAAAAGCCCCTTCTCAGGTGGATGAGAAGGGGCTTCGGGGGAACCGGTCGAAGGAGAGGACGGTCCGTCGAAGCTCCGTCCTCATCTTTCCCGCCTCCGCCCGGGGGGCGTCGACGAGCAGGATTTAGCACCTGGCGTCCACCTTCGCCTTTCGGCTGCGGCGGACCGGTTGCTGTGGCTTCGCAGGGCCTGTCCCTCCGCCACTCTTGATAAGAACGATTGCTGACTGCCCTCGGGGGGGCAGCTATGTTGAGTGAAACTATAGGGAAGAAAATCCGTACCGTCAAGTCATTTGTGCGGAAATGGGGCCTGACGCTTTAGAAAACCCCCGATTTTGGGCTGCTCAAAAACCTTCAGATGCAAGGCGCCCGCCGATCGAGGAGTGAGGCGTAGCGAAAGCTACGTCGCAGCGACGAGATCAAGGGGAACGAAGCAGATGATGGTTTTTCAGCAGCCCGCTAGAGGAGCCCCTCGAAGAGGACGCTCGTCAAATACCGCTCCCCCGAGTCGGGGAGAACGACGACGATGGTCTTCCCCTTGAGCTCGGGCAGGGCCGCCAGGCGCACGGCCACAGCGGCGGCGGCACCGCAGGAGATGCCGGCGAGGATTCCCTCCTCCCGGGCGAGGCGTCGGGCGAAGTCGATGGCCTCCTCGTTGCTCACCTGCTCCACCCGGTCGACCACCGAGAGGTCGAGGGTGTCGGGGATGAAACCGGCGCCGATCCCCTGGATCTTGTGGGGGCCGGGCTTGATCTCGGCTCCGGCGAGCTTCTGGCTGATCACCGGGGAGTCGGTCGGTTCAACGGCCACCGACAAAATCGCCTTGCCGCGGGTCTTCTTGATGTAGCGGGAGACGCCGCTGATGGTCCCCCCCGTGCCGACCCCGGAGACGAGCACGTCGACGGCGCCGTCCGTGTCCTCCCAGATCTCCGGGCCCGTGGTCTGCTCATGGATGGCGGGGTTTGCGGGGTTCTTGAACTGGTGCAGAAGCAGGTAGCGCTTGGGGTCGGA
>JBFHXN010000508.1:0-2383 GCA_041598955.1 Desulfuromonadales bacterium
AATCCACGGGGGGGACATCAAGGCAGGAGAGGCCATGAGAACCGCCCGATTCACAGCCGCGCAGAAGATAGCCGCAGGGTACATGGCGATCGCCCTGTTCAGCCTTGTGGCCATCATCTATGCCCTGGCCGGGATGCACTCGCAGACCCGCAGCTCCGAAGAACTGGTGAATCGTGATTTCAGGGCTCTGGGCCTCACCCGGGAGCTGCGGACCAACGTCCTCGCCCAGGAAAGGCTCGAGCAGCAGTACCTGATCCTCCGCGATGGGGACCTGCTCCAGCTCCTCGACCTGCGCCAGGGAGAGTTCGACGCTCTCTGGTCCAACCTCAACGCCCTGCCCCTGGGATCGAGCCTGGAGTCCCTCCGTCCCCTGGTGGCCCGTTTCCATGAGGAGAGGGCCCAGGGGAGGCGGCTTCTGGCCAGCCGGGAGCTCAAACAGGCCGAGGCCTTCAGCCGCAAAACCCTCACGCCTCTCCGCGCCCGGCTCCTTGAGGACTATGACCGTCTCGCCCGGGACCTCGAGGAGGTGATCGACAGTTCACTGAAGGGGCTCTCCCGCGACAGCGGGCGCGCCTACCGGGTGACCCTGCTGTTGCTCATTCTCGGTCTCGCGCTGGGGACCCCGGTGGCCCTCTCGGTGATCCTGGGCATCAAGCATTCCATCGCCCGGCTCACCCGGGCCACCCAGCAGGCTGGCGCCGGCAGCTTCGACTTCCGCCTGGAGGAGTCGGGGCAGGACGAGTTCGGCAGTCTCGCGCGGGAGTTCATGGTCATGGGGCAGAAGCTGCGGGAACTGGAGCAGCTCCGCCTGGATGCCAACCCCCTCACCCACCTCCCCGGCAACCTGGCCATCCAGCGGGAACTCGAACGGCGCATCTGCAGCCGTCACCCCTTCGCCCACGCCTACATTGACCTCGACCACTTCAAGGCCTTCAGCGACCGCTACGGCTACCACATGGGAAGCGAGGCCATCGCCCGGGTCGGCACCATTCTCAAGGAAGAGACGGCCGAGCATGGCAACCCCGGGGATCTGGTGGGGCACATCGGCGGAGATGACTACGTGGTGCTGACCACCCCCGAACGGGCCGAGGATTTGGCCAAAGCCATCATCGAGCACTTCGACCGGGTGGTCCCCGAATTCTACTCCCCCGAGGACAGGGCCTCCGGCTGCTACGTCGGAAAGGACCGCTTCGGCGTGGAGCGCACCTTTTCGCTGATGAGCATGTCCATTGCCATCATCTGCTCCGAGAACATGGCCTTTCCTTCTTCCCAGGCCATTGGCCAGGAATGTGCTAAGATGAAGGACCATTTGAAAAACCTTCCCGGCAGCAACTACCTGATCGACCGACGCAGGAGATAGGGCTTGGTCCGCAGCATCCTTTTCATTATCGTTTTTCTGCTCGCCACCGGCTGCGCGGGCCATTTCCCCCTCGGACTCGGGGGGAGCGAGGAGGCTCTTTTCAAGGAGGGGGCCGAGGAAATCGCCTCGAACAATCCCCCGAAATCCCTTGAGCGCCTCAAGGAAAAGTACCCGGAAAGCCCCTGGGCGGAAAGGGCCAAGACCCTTGGGGAGCTCTGGGAAGTCCGGGAGAAACTCCTTCGGGAGCAGAACAAGCTCGGCAAATGCAACGAAAAGAGTCGCGCCCTGGACAAGGAAATCCGGGAATTGCGGGCCGATATCGATCGACTGAAGCGCCTTATGATCGAGATGGAACTGCGCTCCAAGTGACCAGAGAGAGTCCCGTCTTCAAAAACCGTATCCCTCAGGCGGGGCCGCCTTTCCGGTGGCCCCTCTTCTCTGGGAAACCCGCCCGCCGAGGGCTTCAAAGTCTCCCCGTCCGGCATCGACCATGACCGACCCCCTACCCCAATTCGCACGGCAGCTGGCCGCCTGGGCCCGGGGGCACCTGGAGACGGGCCGCTCCCCCTTCCGGCGGGTGGAGACCTATCCGCGCCTGCTCACCTGCGAGGGACAGCAGAGGCCAGACCTGGTCTTCTGGATCAACCGCCAGAGCCACATGGCCGGTGGAGTCGTCCTGCTCCCCCGTCAGCGCGCCGAGGAGATGCACGCCCGGGGCCTGGCATGCGCCCGAGCCCTGGGGCTGCGCCACTTCGTCACCTGGGCTCCTCGGGAGATCGCCATCTGGGAAGACCGGGGACCCGAGGGCCACCGCCTGCGCCTCGTCCCCTTCACCGGCGCGGAGAGCCCTACGGAGGAGGATTTCCAGGAGGCGGTCCTCAGGCTCATGGATGAGCTCAAAACACTCGCCGTCCTCGGAGCCGTTCCCGCCGCGGAACTTACCCCCCACAACCTCGCCAACCTTTGCGCCGGTAGCCTCAGGGGCGCCACCCCCCTTCTGGAGGAGGCCTTCCGGGTCGCCCT
>JBFHXN010000509.1:0-2372 GCA_041598955.1 Desulfuromonadales bacterium
GAAACCGGGGCTGGCCGGGTCGAGGATCCAGAGGAAATTCTCCCGGTCGATGTAGACGCTCTGGACGCAGACGAACTGATCCCCGGGGGGACGGGAGGGGGCCCAGGCGTTCCAGTCCGGATCGGGATAGGGGCGCAGTTCGCCGGTGCGGGTCAACTCGGCCACCGACATGGTGGGCGAGGCGCTCCAGCGGGGGAAACTGACGAAAATCCTCCCTTCGCGGGAGACGGCGACCCCCGTCCACTGCTCGGCCGACTGGGCGACCTCGGTCAGGCCGACGGCGCCGGCGGGGATTCCCTTCTCCTTGTCGCAGGCGGCGAGCAGGGGGAGAAAGAAAAGAGCGATGGTCAGAAGGATGATGCGCGGGTAGGGCATGGGATTCCCCTCCGACGGTGTCCTGCGGTTTTGACGCCCCGGGTCTTTCTCCCCGCAGGCCCTCCCCGGGTGGAACGGAACGGAAAGGCCTGTCCGGGCTGCGGGATCAGAAGGGCGTCCGTGCAAAGTGCCTCTTGGTCGCGTCCTGGAGCTTGCTGACGGCGTTGAAGGACTCCTTGAGCAGGTCCTGTTCGGTTTTGGACAGGGCATTGGGGTTGATGTAGTGGGTCGGTTCCTCCCCCCGGTCGATGAGGCTGATTTCGCTGCGCAGACGCAGAAAGGAGAGGGCCTCGAAGGCTGCACGGATATGTTCGGCGGTCTCCGGTGCGAAGACGTTGCGATCCACAAGGGTCTTGAGCCGGTCCATGGTGGAGATTTCCGTGAGTTCCTGTTCGAGGGAGAACATTCTGACGCAGTCGACGATGTAGACCAGCCCCCCCTGCTTGAGGGAGAGCTCCCCCTTGTGCTCCCCCCCCTTGTCGAGGATGAAGCGGCCCAGGAGGCTCACCGGAACCTTGTAGCGCAGATCGAGAGACATCATGTGGTAGAGAAAGCCAGGAAAGCCGCGCAGCAGCTCCCCGACGATGATCCTCAGGTCCTGGGCCAGGGAGGGGTCGCCGGCCAGGGGGACGAAGTCGAAGAAGATCGAGGAGTAGCGCACCTTTTGCGGCTCGGGTTCGTTGACCCAGTCGGCCAGGCGGACCTTCCAGTCCTTGAGCCGGCCCCGCCAGGCGGGGTTGTTGGCCATCACCTTGCCGTGGCACAGGGGATAGCCGACCTGGTCGAGGGCGGCCACCAGCCGCTCGGAGAAGGGGACGAAAAAGGCCTCGATTTCCGGGAGGCGGCTGGCCGGTACGTCCTCGAAGATGAAGCCGTTGTCCTGGTCGGGCCCCAAGAGCATCTCCCGCCGCCCGCCGCTTCCCATGATCAGGAAACAGAAGCGGATCCCGGGCAGCTGGTGCCCTTCGGCCAGCATCTCTTCCAGGCAGAGGTCGTAGACCCGGCGGATGAGGGTGTGGTGAATGTAGGAGAGGATCTCCATGACCTCGGGGGTGCTGCGGGTCTCCGAGAGGAGGGTCCGGGCGACGGTGACGATCTCCTTGCGGATGATCCCCAGCCTCTCCAGGCTCTTCTCCTCGCGGATGTTGCCGATCAGCAGCATCGCCTTCTGGCTGCGGAAGCGCATCAGGTCCCGCAGGGTGACGATCCCCACCAGTTCCCCCCGGTCGACCACGGGGAGGTGCTTGATGCGATGGCCGGTCATGTAAGCCATCGCCTCGTACATGTAGGTGTCGGGACTCATGGCATGGGGATGGGGGGTCATGACCTCGGCGGCCGTGATGGTCGTGCAGTCGGCTCCCTCGGGGGCGATGACCTTGGTGACGAGGTCCCGCTCCGTGATGATGCCGGCGATCTCCCCCTGGCCGTTGAGAACCAGCACGGAGCTGGCTTTGGTCTCGGCCATGCGCCGCGCCACCTGCTTGGCGGTCGTTTCCCCGGCGCAGGTCTCCACGGCTGTGGCCATGATCTCCGAGAGACGTTTCTTGAAAGGGTAGGCTTCCGTCTGGGTGAGGGCCTTCTTGGTGTGCTCGGAGACGATCTCCGAGTAGAGGTGGCGGACCCGGGAGAGGACGATGCGGGTGAAGACTTCGGCGACCTGGGGGTGCTTCTGCTCCACCCGGTGGAGAATCTCCTCTGGGATGAGGTAGCATTCGGTCGGCTTGACGGTGCGCGCCCCTCCGGTATAGGGCTCGCCGGTGAATATGGGTGTCCCGCCGAAGAAGTTCCCCTCCTGGCGGTAGTCGACCACCATCTCACCCCCGCCGGGGGTGAGGACGGTGATTTCGACCAGGCCGTCCTTGATCACGTAGAGAAACCCTGTGGGAGGGTGGTTCTGACGGAAGATGAAGGTGTTGGCGGGAAAGGTCTTCAGGACGGCCGCGGCGCGCAGTTCGTCGAACAAATCGGGGGGGAGGGTGCTGAAGGGTTCGACTTCC
>JBFHXN010000510.1:0-2372 GCA_041598955.1 Desulfuromonadales bacterium
CGGCCGCAAGCCTCTGAACGAAAAACGCCCGGCCTCCGTCAAAATCGGAGCCCAGGCGCGCGACCGTCGTGGACCTCTTGTCCCGCTTCCCGGTGGTGCTCCACCCAGGCGCCAGTCGCGGGAGATCCTTCAGTGTGAAGTGCTGAAATGCCGACTGAATTAGCATATCCGCCTCGGGCAAGTCAAGGTATTCCCGCGTTGACTTTGCCCGCCAACCCCGCTAGGATGCGGGTCGATCCAGCCTCCCGGAGAGCCCCCTCATGCGACTGACCGAACCGCAACTGCGCCGTTTCGCCGATGCTCTTTTGAGCGCCCTGCTCGACCGCGGCGGGGCGACCCTGACCGGTGAGCGGGGTCGGGCCCTGGCCTGCATCGAGGAGGCCTTCCGCGCCGACATGGCCGCCGAGCGGGATCTCGACCGGGAGGCCCAGCGCCTGCTGGAGGCGCACCTCGCGGGAGCCCCGGCGGACATCGACCGGCAGCGCCTTCTGCAGATGATCCGGAAAAAGCTCGCCGACGAGAAGGGGCTCACCCTGTGAACGCCTCCGACGCCCGCATCTCCCATCTCTCCCACCGGGTCCTGGAGGCCCTCCTCGAAGCCGGCCTGGTCGAGATCCGTGACCCCGGCGACGCCCTGCGGGCCCTCAAGGAGACCCTCGCGCGCCTGACTTCGGTGGAGGATGAAGCCGACAACCGGGTGCGCCAGATGCTCCAGAAGCAGGGAAAGATCCCCGGCAGCCGGGAGTGGCAGATCCTCTACGACAAGTATTTCCGCTCCGAGATGGAGAAGCACCGGTGATCAAACCCCTACTCCTCTCCCTGCTCCTTCTGCCCCTGCTCTCCTGCGCCCCCTCGCCGTCGGTGGAGCGCCGCGACGGCTTCGCTCCCGGCATGGACGCCTCCGCCGTCTTCATCCTTCCCTTCACCTCCATCATGGTCCCCGAAGAGGTCTCCGATCTGGTCTTCGACCGCTTCGTCGATCTGCTCAACGAGAGCCCGCAAGGGGCCCGCTCCGAATTCATCATCCTCAAGGAGGGGCTCTCCTCCCTTCCGGCGGGGGCTCTCGAGGGACACGCCTACGTCACGGGGGAGGTCTTCGGGTATCTGGAGGAGTCGGGGTGCTGCTCCACGGAGATCTCCTTTCGCGCCCGCATCCGCCTCCACCAGCCCGGCCGGGCCGAGCCCACCCTGTTGATCTCCTTTCCCGCCGCGGCCTTCTTCGATCACGACAGCTCCTCCCCAGAGGCCGAGCGGGTGAGACTCTCCCAGGGGGCCGCCTCCGAGTTGGCCGCCCGGTTGCTGCAGGCCCTCTCCGGCCACTGAAATCCCCTTCCCGCCTCTTTTTTCGCTCTTACCCCTTGACATTCATGGCCCGCTGATTATATTAAGGCCCTGTCTTTGGCACTCTCTTTCTCTGAGTGCTAACGGCTCGACGGAAAGCGCTTTTCAATGCGGGGACCCTGCCCCGGTCATTTGAGGACCGCCTTTCTCAATATCCGAGGTTTTCGCTGCCTGTCAGGGGCCCTTGAGACCCCGAGGCCAGAGACATTCCAACACTGCAGGAAAGGAGAACGGAAGCAATGAAGATCAGACCGCTGCACGACCGCATCATCGTCGAGAGGCTCGAAGAGGAAACCAAGACCGCCGGTGGCCTCATCATCCCCGACACCGCCAAGGAGAAGCCCCAGCGCGGCCGGATCATCGCCGTCGGCAAGGGGAAGATCACCGAAGACGGCAAGGTGCTCGCCCTCGACGTCAAGGTCGGCGACGAGGTGCTCTTCGGTAAATATTCCGGCACCGAGATCAAGGTCGAAGGGAAGGAATATCTCATGATGCGCGAGGACGACATCCTCGGCGTCGTCGAGAAGTAACCCCCCATCACCACTGAAACAAACCAAGGAGGATAGAGCGTCATGGCAGCCAAGGAAATCAAATTCGGGCAGGACGCCCGTGGCAAAATTCTCAAAGGGCTCAACCAGCTGGCCGATGCGGTCAAGGTGACCCTGGGCCCCAAGGGGCGCAACGTGGTCATCGAGAAATCCTTCGGGGCCCCCCTGATCACCAAGGACGGCGTCACCGTCGCCAAGGAGATCGAACTCGAGGACAAGTTCGAGAACATGGGCGCCCAGCTGGTGAAGGAAGTCGCCTCCAAGACCTCCGACGTCGCCGGCGACGGCACCACCACCGCCACGGTTCTGGCCCAGGCCATCTACCGTGAAGGGGTCAAGCTGGTGACCGCAGGCCACAACCCCATGGAGATCAAGCGGGGCATCGACAAGTCCGTCGAAGCCGCCGTCGCCGCCCTGAAAGGGCTCTCCAAGCCGATCAAGGACCACAAGGAGATCGCCCAGGTCGGCACCATCTCCGCCAAC
>JBFHXN010000511.1:0-2369 GCA_041598955.1 Desulfuromonadales bacterium
CCTGACCTTCGGGAAAACGCTTCGACGTCAAAGGGCCCCCTCCCATCAGGAAGGGGGCCCTTTTTTTACGAATGGCATCGGCCGCTCCTTTTCCCCTCGCTACTGTGGCGAGGGGCCTTCTAGCCCTCGCCTTGGGGAGAGGGTGGCCGAGTCGCCCAGGGGGACAGGCACCCTGCGGGAGCCAGTCCCCACCCTCCTCAGCCTCAGCGCCGGAATGCGGCCAGTAGCGCCTCCACCTCCCGCCGGTCACCCTTGCGGAATGGCCCGACGAAGGCCGCCTTGAGCCCGCCGGGGACGAGGAGCTCCCGGGCCACGCCCTGCACCTCGGCCGCCGTCACCGCGGAGATCTCCCGCCGGTCCATCTCCAGGGTGCGCAGGCACCCGGCCAGTTCCCCCCACCCGTAGCGCATGGCCAGGGCGTCGGTATGATCGCGGCTGAAATCGAGATCGTAGAGATAGGTCCGCACCACCCCCGAGAGCTCTTCCTCCCCCGCCGGCTCGTCGCAGAGGCCCAGGAGCACCGCCAGGGTCTCCCTCACCGCCTCGACCAGGTTGTCCGGGGCCACGGCCATATCGACGGTGAGGCAGCCGCAGTCGGCGTAGAGGGCGAGGTTGGCCTCCACGCTGTAGGTCAGGCCCAGCTCCTCCCGCAGGCGCAGCATCAGCCGCGCCGCGCCGCTGCCGCTCAGCACCCTCCGCAGCACCCGCAGGGGAATCGAACGGGGGTCGAGCCGCCCCGGCATCCGGAAGGCGAGCTGGACGGAGACCTGGGAGTCGGAATCGGGCACCCAGACCGCCTCGGCTTGGCTCTCCGCAGGAGCCGGGAGCACGGGCAAGGGGGAAGGGGCCTCGCCGCCCATCCAGCCGCCGAAAGCGTCCTGGGCGGCGGCCAGCACCGCTTCCCGGCGTACGGGTCCGGCCACGGCGAGTACCGTGTTGGCCGGGGTGTAGAAGCCCGCCAGGTGCTCGGCGAGCTCGGTGCTCCCGGTGGCGGCGATCGCCTCGCGGGTTCCGATGGTCGGCTGGCTCAGGGGATGGCCGGGCCAGAGGAGCCTCGAGATGTGGTTGTCGGGGTTGATCTCCACCCCCTGCTCGTTGAAATCCTCCAGGGCCTCCTCCAGGATGATCCGGCGCTCCACCTCCACCTCATCCAGCTTCGGCCGCAGCAGCATGGAGGCGAAAAGGGCCGCCCCCTCGGAGAGATGGCGGGGGTGGATCCGGGAGTGAAAGCAGGTGTTCTCAGCGTCGGTGGATGCGTTGACGGCCCCGCCGATCGCCTCGAAGGCCCGCTCCAGGTGGAGGCTGCTGGGATACTCGGCCGTCCCCCGGAAGAGCATGTGCTCGAGAAAATGGGAGATGCCCGCCCGCCGGGGCGATTCGTTGCGGCTGCCGACCCCGACGTAGCAGACCATCTCGGCGCAGTGCAGGTGCGGCATCGGAACGGTGATCACCCTCAGGCCGTTGGCCAGGGTGTCCTTGTGATATTCGCTCATGGAGGATGGATTTTCCGAAGGAGTGAAAGGGTTCAGGAGTCCCCCGCGGGGCGGGCTCCTTCCCGGGTGGGGGCGTAGAGGATGTCGCGCCCCCCGAGGCGCCGATGTCCCACGGCGACCAGGAAGGCGAGGTGGGCGGCGAAGAGCAACATCAGGGAGAGGGTCACCCATCCGGGGATCCCCCCCAGGGCTGCCTGATCGAGAAACTGCCGCCAGGAGAGGGCGGGCAAGGGGTGGAGCTTGATCTTGAGCAGCCACCCGGCGAGCAGCACGCCGAAGAGGTAGATGTAGTTGGCCCGCAGCCGGCGCCCCAGGGCGTACCAGCGGCTCATCTTGTACTGGGGGTAGCGCAGGTCGGAGGCGAGCTCCGCCAGCCAGAAGGCCCCCTCCTCCAGATGGAGCTTGCCCGTCAGAACGCCGTAGATGTAGTTCTGGTGCAGCAGGCGCACCCGGTACTCGTATGCGTCGAAGAAGCGGAAGCGCCGCGACTCCACGTAGAGCAGGATGTAAGCGATGGCCAGCCCGAAGATGAAGAAGGCGTGGGTGATCTCGGGGTGGGCGAAGCCGAAGCCGAGAAAGGCGGCCGTCGTCCCCACCGCCCAGTTGGTGGTGCGGTCGAGCCGCTCCCGCCAGGCCAGGCTGCGCGTCACCTCGGCCCGGTAGTAGTGGGAGAGGGCCGTGATGGTCTCCCCCTGGGAGAGTTTCGTCTCGATTTTCTCGGAGTCGGGCATGATGAACTTCCAGGGTTCAGGGCAAAGAGACAAGATCGACCCGTAAGCCTAGGAAAAAAGGTATCCCAATTCTGGCGGATATCCAGTTCTGCCCGGGCCATGGCCCCTGCCCTCTTCGGGAAGGCCGGGATATCCCGCGCCTTCC
>JBFHXN010000512.1:0-2368 GCA_041598955.1 Desulfuromonadales bacterium
CCCGCCCCCGGCACTTCCCGAAGGTCCCACCCCCGTCGAAACCCCCTTCGGCGCCCTCGATGCCGATCGGCATTCCCTTCCCCTTTTCACCATCCTGCTCGGCCTCCTCGACAGCTTCAACCCCTGCGCCTTCTTCGTGCTTCTCTTTCTGCTCAGCCTGATGGTCCATGCCCGATCCCGCAAGAGCATGCTCCTGGTCGGGGGAACCTTCGTCTTTTTCTCCGGGGCGATCTACTATCTCTTCATGGCGGCCTGGCTCAACCTCTTCCTGCTGGCCGGTCAACTCCGGGCGATTACCGCCGGGGCCGGCGCCGTGGCGCTGCTGGTCGGGGCCCTCAACGTCAAGGACTATTTCCGCTTCCGGCAGGGGGCGAGCCTCTCCATCCCCGAGGAGGCCAAACCCCGTCTCTTCGCCCGGATGCGGGGCCTGCTCCAGGCCACCCGCACCTCCACGATCCTGGCGGGGACAGCGGTCCTGGCCGTGGCGGCCAACAGCTACGAGCTTCTCTGCACCGCGGGTTTCCCCATGGTCTACACCCGGGTCCTCACCCTGCGCGACCTCCCCCATTGGCAGTATTACGCCTATCTGCTGCTCTACAACCTGGTCTATGTCCTGCCTCTCTTCGGAATCGTTCTCGCCTTCACCCTGACCATGGGCTCCCGCAAACTCACCGAAACCGAAGGGCGGGTCCTGAAGCTGGTCTCGGGGCTGATGATGCTCTGTCTCGGAGGGGTCCTGCTCACACGCCCCGAGATGCTGCAGCGCCTCGGCGCCGCCGTGGCCGTTCTGGGAGTGGCCCTGGCCCTGGCCGCGGCCATGCTTTTGCTCTTTCCGCCGGGGGGCCGGCGTCGGCCCTGAACCGCGTCCCTTCACCCCGGTCCGGCCAAGGTGGTATAATGAAGACGTACGAGGAAATGTTCTTTGAAAATTCCGGGGTGTGCGACCCTCAAACCGGGTTGATTTCGTCAGCACTTTACGCAGGGCCCCCCATACAGGAACCGTGGTGAGCCAGCCCGCCTTCGTGCGGGACGCCTGAAGCGGCCTGTCGGGGACCGTATCTACTGCCGAAGGACGAAACCTGGGGCGGGTATCGCCATCCCAGAGGAGTGAGATGCGGAGTCGAAGCGGCCTAACGACGGAAGCCGTGTCATCCCATCCGCCCGGGGCGTACAAACCCCCGGAAAGAGACCGGTGTGGAACGGAGAAGGACGCGGCCGGGTCGGAAACGAGCCGGAGCGGAGGAACCCGTGGAAGCCCGGTCGACGGATCGGCTGAAAGCTGGCCGTGGCCGGCGAAGCATCTCACCGAATCGACGGACGCTCCCTGAGAGGGGGGCGTTTCCGTTTGGACCGTAAACAAAGAGGCGAAGGGCATCGGTGCCCATCGCCTCTTTTCGTTGGACCCGGACAATTCTTCAGTGCCTTTCTGTCTCCGTGGCAACGAAATGATTGTCCCCGCCTGGGCCCTGTCCCTTTTCTCTCGCTAATGGTCCCGGAAACCGAGCACCACCAGGAGACAACTCCCGTCGGCAATGACGTTGATCCCCTTCTTCTCGCACATCTCCACCGCAGCCGGGCTCTGGGCGCCGGGCTGCATCCAGATGTTCTCGATGCCGCGGGCGATGGCCTCCTTCACCACCGCCTCCGTGATCTTGGGGGGGGTGATGACCGAGAGGCTCTTCACCTCGGGGGGAAGGTCGGCGACGCTCGCCACGCAGGGAACCCCTTCGATCTGGTCGGCCCGGGGATTGATGGGGACCGCCCGGCGGCCATTTTCAATGTAGCAGCGCAGCACCTTGTTGCCGAACTTGTCGCGGTTGGTCGAGGCCCCGGCGACGCCGAAGGCCTTGGCTGTGAGAAATTTCTCGATGCGCTTGTCCATGAGCAATCTCCTTGTCGCCCGGCGTCCTCAGGGGAGGACCAGGCGGATCATGTCGAGCAGCGGCCCGGGGAGAAGCCCCAGGGCCAGGGTGGCGGCGAGGCAGAGAAGCAGCGCGGTCCGCTCGGCGAACCCGCCGGAGTGAAGGGCCGGCGCCTCCTCCTCGCTCATGAACATTATAACCACCGGGCGCAGATAGTAGTAAAGGGAGACCAGGGAGGCGAGGACCCCGAGCAGGGCCAACCCGGGATAACCGGCGGAGAGGGCGGCGTGAAAGACCCCGAACTTGCCGATGAAACCCGCCGTGGGGGGAATGCCCGCCAGGGAGAGGAGAAAGACGGCCAGGGCACCGGCCTGAAGGGGATGGCGGAACCCCTGCCCGCGAAGGTCGGCGTAGCCCTGGGGCTCGTCCCGCCCCGACAGGGAGGCGAGCACGGCGAAGGCCCCGAGGTTTGCGGCACCGTAGGCGACGAGGTAGAAGACCACCGC
>JBFHXN010000513.1:0-2364 GCA_041598955.1 Desulfuromonadales bacterium
AGCAGAGCACCGGAACCTCGGTGACCGCTTCCTTGACCAGGGGAAAGGTCGCCCCCCAGAAGAGGGTCACGGTGACCAGCAGGAATTCGGCCAGGGGACGGCGCCGGTCGGGCGGAGCGAGGGACATGGGGGGAGTCCTTTGGGAAGATTGGCTTAACCTGTTTACCACTTGTCCATGCAGGTTGAGCTGTGCTACAAGGTGAGGGTTCATTCGCCCCTTACCCACTCGATCGGCCGGCGGCCCGGCGGGGGAGTCTAACATGGAGCGAGGAAGAAGGGAACCTGTCCAGGTGGTCTGTCCACGCTGCCGGCACACGGAGATCATCTACCTGCCGGTGGAGGACCTGCCCCGCTGCCCGGAATGCAAGACCGCCATGATCATCCAGGAACTTCTCGACGAGGGAAAGTCCTACTGATACGCAACCGCTGAGGCAGGCCCGACGCGCCTGCCCTTCACAAGGGGGAAACCGTCATGAAACGCTTCGCTTTTCTGCTCGCGGCCCTTTGCACCCTCTCCATTCTCGCCGCTCCCGTCCTGCAGGCCGACACCCTCGACGACATCAAAAAACGGGGGACCCTGCGGGTCGGCCTCGAGCCGGGCTACATGCCCTTCGAGCTGACCAACCAGCGGGGAGAGATCATCGGCTTCGACCCCGACGTGGCCAAGCGCATGGCCAAGGCTCTGGGGGTGAAGCTCGAGCTGGTCAGCACCGCCTGGGACGGCATCCTTCCGGCCCTGATCACCGGCAAGTTCGACATCATCATGAGCGGCATGACCATCACCGACGAGCGGGCACAGGCCGTCGACTTCGCCGACCCCTACATCGTCATCGGCCAGACCGTGCTCCTTCGCAAGGAGCTGGCCGGCCCCGTCAAATCGTACAAGGACCTCAACGACCCCAAGTACAAGATCGCCTCCAAGCTCAACACCACCGGGGAGATCGCCGCCAAGGAGCACTTCCCCAAGGCGAGGTACTTCTCCTACGAGACCGAGCAGGAAGCGGTCATGGAGGTGGTCAACGGCAAGATCGACGCCTTCATCTACGACTCTCCCTACAACGCCGTCGCCTTTGTCGAAAGGGGACAGGGCAAGCTCGTCTTCCTCGACCAGCCCTTCACTACCGAACCCCTCGGCTGGGCCGTTCGTAAGGGGAACCCCGAATTTCTCGCCTGGCTCAACGGCTTCCTGAAGCAGATCAAGGCCGACGGGACCTATGACAAGATCTATCACAAGTGGTTCAAGGACGAGGCCTGGCTGAAGGAACTCAAGTAGTTTTCTCCCGGAAACGGCCCTGTTCCCATCCGGAACTCCCGGATGGGAACTTTCGACCCGCAGCAGAGGGAAAGCACGAACGTTGACTTCGAACCGGCACAAAGTGCTCTGGCAGCTGCTGCTGGCCTTCATCCTCCTGACGGTGGCCGCCGGCATGTGGGGCGCCACCAAGCGCATCGACTACACCTGGCGCTGGGAGCGGGTCCCCCAGTATTTCCTCTACCTCGGCGAGGAACTGCACAAGGCCCCCTTCGACGGGCGGGTCACTGCCGTCGCCCCCCGGGGGAAGAAAGCCTCGGTGCAGGTATCGGACGAGACAGGGGAGGTTTTCGCCGTCGAGATAGACGCCCCATCCCTGGCCGTCGCCGTCGGGGATGAGCTCTTCGAGGGGGACCTGCTCGGCTCGACCTCCTCCTGGAAGGCCGGCCCCCTGGCCCGCGGTCTCTGGACGACGATCTGGATCTCCTTTCTCTCCGGCATCTTCGGCCTGCTCCTGGGCCTCGTCACCGGCCTCTGCCGCATCGCCAAAAACCCCGCCCTGCGCGGCCTGGCCGTGCTCTACGTCGAGGTTGTGCGGGGCACCCCGCTGCTGGTGCAGATCTTCATCTTCTACTTCTTCGTCGGAACCGTCCTCAACCTCGACCGGATCGTGGCGGGGGTGGCGGCCCTGGCCATCTTCGCCGGGGCCTACGTGGCGGAGATCGTCCGCGCCGGCATCCAGTCGATCCCCCGGGGCCAGATGGAGGCGGCCCGCTCCCTGGGCATGAGCGTCCCCCAGGCGATGATCCACATCATCCTCCCCCAGGCCTTCAAGCGGACCCTGCCCCCCCTGGCCGGCCAGTTCATCAGCCTGATCAAGGACTCCTCCCTGGTCTCGATCATCGCCATCACCGACCTGACCAAGGCGGGGCGGGAGGTCATCGGCTCCTCCTTCGCGACCTTCGAGATCTGGTTCGTGGTCGCCGCCCTCTACCTGATGGTCACTTCGGTCCTCTCCCAGGCAGTCTTTTGGATGGAACGGAGGCTCGCGGTCAGTGATTGACGTCAGGAATCTCGAAAAGATCTTCCGCGGCCGGGGCGAAACGGTCCGC
>JBFHXN010000514.1:0-2357 GCA_041598955.1 Desulfuromonadales bacterium
GCGGGCGCCTCGACGGTGAACATCCCCGACACGGTCGGCTACGCCATCCCCTCCGAGTTCGCCGAGATCATCCGCTATCTCAAGCAGAATGTCGCCAACATCGACAAGGCGGTCCTCTCCGTTCACTGCCACAACGACCTGGGGCTCGCCGTGGCCAACTCCCTGGCGGCGGTCCAGGCCGGCGCGGGCCAGGTGGAGTGCACCATCAACGGCATCGGCGAGCGGGCCGGCAATTGTTCCCTGGAAGAGGTGGTGATGGCGCTGCGCACCCGCCACGACATCCTCCCCTACAGCAACGACGTGGTCACCGAACACATCTACGCGGCGAGCAAGCTCCTCTCCACCATCACCGGCATCGTGGTCCAGCCCAACAAGGCCATCGTCGGCGCCAACGCCTTCGCCCACGAGGCGGGCATCCACCAGCACGGCGTGCTGATGGAGAAGTCGACCTACGAGATCATGACTCCCGAGTCGATCGGCCTGAAGACCAACAAGCTCGTCCTCGGCAAGCACTCGGGGCGCCACGCCTTCATCGACCGGCTCAAGGAACTCGGCTACGACCTGGGCAAGGGGGATATCGAGAAGGCCTTCGTGCGCTTCAAGACCCTGGCCGACCAGAAGAAGGAGATCTTCGACGAGGATCTCGACGCCATCATCGCCGACGAGATCATCCGGGTCCCCGAGAAGTTCAAGCTGGTGCAGATGAACGTCTCCTCGGGCTCCTTCGCCGCGCCGACAGCCACCGTGCAGATGGAGGTCGACGGTCGGATGCGCAAGACCGCCCTCATGGGTGACGGCCCCGTCGACGCCACCTTCAAGGCCATCAAGAAACTCACCAAGTCAAAGGCCCGCCTGCTGAACTTCTCCGTCGGAGCCATTACCGGGGGGACCGACGCCCAGGGGGAGTGCACCGTGCGCCTGGAAGAGGACGGCCGGGAGGTTCTCGGCCAGGGGGCCCACCCCGACATCATCGTCGCCAGCGCCCGTGCCTACGTCAATGCCCTCAACCGGCTGGCCGGCGGGACAAATCGGACCACGGTTCACCTTTGAGACCATGGCCCGGGGAATTTGCCGGGCCGGGCGGCGACGGATGAGAAAATCGCCGTCGAAAATAGATCGCACAGCAAGGAGAGACAATGGGAAAGACCATCGCCGAGAAGATCTTTGACGCCCACCTGAGGGACGAGCCCTTTCCGGGGACCTTCGTCCTCGATCTCGACCGGGTTCTCTGCCACGAGATCACCACCCCCGTGGCCATCGCCGATCTCGAGGCCCGGGGCAAGGACCGGGTCTTCGATCCCACGAAAATCAAGGCCGTCATCGACCACGTGACCCCCGCCAAGGACAGCAAGACCGCCCTGCAGGGGAAAATGCTGCGGGACTGGGCGCGCCGGCACGACATCCGCGACTTCTTCGACGTCGGCCGCAACGGCGTCTGCCACGCTCTTTTCCCCGAGAAGGGATACATCCGCCCCGGCTTTACGGTCATCATGGGGGACAGCCACACCTGCACCCACGGTGCCTTCGGTGCCTTCGCCGCCGGGGTGGGGACCACCGACCTGGAGGTCGGCATTCTCAAGGGGGTCTGCGCCTTTCGCAAGCCGGCGACCATCCGGGTCAATATCGAGGGGAGCCTCTCCGAGGGGGTCTACGCCAAGGACGTCATCCTTCACGTCATCGGGCAGATCGGGGTCAACGGCGCCACCGACCGCGTCCTCGAGTTCCGGGGCCCTGTGGTCGACGGCATGTCGATGGAAGCCCGCATGACCCTCTGCAACATGGCCATCGAGGCCGGGGGGACCTCCGGCATCTGCCTTCCCGACCAGACCACCCTCGACTACCTCTGGCCCTTCATCCAGAACGACTACGCCAGCAAGGAAGCGGCCCTGGCCGACTTCCGGAAGTGGTGGTCCGATGGCGACGCCGTCTACGAGAAGGTCCTCGACTTCGACGTCTCCCGGCTCGAGCCCCAGATCACCTACGGCTACAAACCCGACTGCGTCAAGGGGGTCAAGGAGTTGGCCGGCACCAAGGTCGACCAGGTCTACATCGGCACCTGCACCAACGGGCGCATCGAGGACCTGCGGGTGGCCGCCGCCCTGCTCAAGGGACGGCAGATCGCCGAGCACGTGCGGGGGGTCGTCTCTCCGGCAACCCCGAAGATCTTCCAGGAAGCCCTCTCCGAAGGGATTATCCAGATATTCATGGACGCCGGTTTCTGCGTCACCAACCCGACCTGCGGAGCCTGTCTCGGCATGAGCAACGGGGTGCTGGCCGAAGGGGAGGTCTGCGCCTCCACCAGCAACCGCAATTTCAACGGCCGGATGGGCAAGGGGGGGATGGTTCACCTGATGAGC
>JBFHXN010000515.1:0-2355 GCA_041598955.1 Desulfuromonadales bacterium
GCTGCCGATGAGGGAGCGGGGATCGAGGTCGGTCCAGCCCGGCTCGGGGTCGAGGGTCGGCTGGAAGAGAAGGGGGCGGGGCATGACGGGCCTCCTGGCGTCTGGGAACCTTTTGGGGGTGGAGATCACAAGGGCCTTGGAAGGTCTCCCGAAACGGTTGGAAATTCTGGAGGGGCGGGCAGACAGACACGAACGCAGGTAGGAGGCCCTGGTGGGTTTTACCCTCGATCATCGGCCCGACAGGAAGTGACGCAGTGCTGACCAAAGGCTCTTTTTCACAGTTTCGCTTCGGGCCAAGGCATGTTCAAGGATACTTCTCACGACCTGTGATGCGTCAAATCCGGCGGGAAGAGGGCGATCGAAGGCGGGTTCAAGGTCGGCGAAGCCCTCCCTCCAGAAGCGGGGGTGGTGCATCTGCTCATACCGCAAGCGGGCGGCCTCCCCCTGACGGGATAGCCAATCCCTGTCGGCGTGGTTCAGAATCGCCTGCAATTCTTCGATACCTCGCCATACATGTGCGCCTGGATATTTCATCTGAGTGAGAAAGTCGTCCTGGTCCGGGGTGGGAGACCGCCAGAGCATGGGAACCCCCGCGGCCATCACCTCGACGGCGGTGCGGGCGCCTCCGTAAGGGTAGGTGTTGACGAACAGGTCGACCTGGTACTCGCGCAGCGCCTGGACGAGGGTGGGGGCCTGAGGCACCCAGATGACCCTTTCCCTGGAGATGCCCCTGCGCCTCAGCGAAGACAGAACGTTTCTGATCGTTGTCTTGTCGAGGGTTCCGATGTGGACATGCTCCCCTCCCGTCGTCTCCAGGAGGGTCGCCACAAGTTCGGGATAATCGGGCGAGTTCATCCTGTTGACTTTGTCCCGTCCGCCACCGAGTGCGGTTCTAATGGCACCTGATGACATAAAAGCCCCCATTCGGGGCCCGGGATCGGGACAGGTCAGGGGTACCCAGGCGGAGCGCAGTCCGAGCATGGAACGGGTGAAGCCGCAGGCCCTGGGAGTGAAGTCGATGATCAGAAGGCCTGAAAGGTAGAGACCGGCCGAGGGGAGACTGTCGGCGTGATGCAGGAGGAAAACGGTGCTGCCCATGGCCGCTGCGGCAGCGGCCGCAATCACCGCGACACAGTCGGTGGGGTGGTGGAGTAGGAAAAGGGGATCGGGGCGCAGATCGACGAGGGCCTGGACGATCTGTTCGGTTCGCTCCCACGGTTGATCCGAGGGGAAAACCCGCGTTTTTTCCGACAAACCGGTCCGCTCGAGAGCCTCGAGCTTCAATCCCTTGGCGGCACTGGGATGGGCCATGGTCAGCCAAAGAGAAGGAGAGGGTCCTGGAAGGGCATTCGCAAGGTCCCTGATGACGGGCGTATGGCCGCCAATGGGGAAGAGCATGGTGGCCAGCACGAGAGCCCCTCCCGACAGGGAGGAGGGAATCTTGCCGGAGGCATGGCGCTGCCAAAGGAGGTGGCCCACTTTCTCCAGAAGTCTGTCGGCCTCGAGGACCCCGCCGGGAAAGGGGGGGAGTTCCCGCAGCCCCTGAAGTCCGCCGAACATGTCCGTAACATGGGCGAGGACGTCGGGGAGGTCGTTGTTGGCCAGGGCCCGCCTGGCCTTGTCGAGTATGGCGCTCATGGGCTAAAGGGAGGGGGGATGGCCCAGCGCCTGGAGAAGGGCATAAGCCGTCCGCTGCACGGACCCTTCGCGGAGCGTGGGATAGAGGGGAAGGCTCAGGATGGATTGGGCCATGGTTTCCGTGACGGGGAGTTCGGGCCACCCGCCGGGGTCCTCCCGGTATGCGCCTGAGCGGTGGGGGGGGACGGGATAATGGATGGCCGTTCCAATGCCTTGTTCCGCCAGCTTTTCAGCCACCTGGTCCCTGCGGGGGAGGGTGACCGTGAAGAGGTGCCAGACGGGCGTTGCCTCCTTGGGGACCTCCTGCAGGGTCAGATCCGGGGTTCCGCCAAGGATGTCCCTGTAGATTCTCGCCAACTCCCTGCGGCGAATGTTTCCCCTCTCCAGGTGTCGGAGTTTGACCCTCAGAACGGCAGCGTGCAGCTCTTCCAGTCGGGCGTTTTCCCCCTTGTAATCGTGGTGATAGCGATCCTTCATGCCGTAATTGCGCAGGAGCTTCACCCTTTCAGCCCGGACCGGGTCCGGGAAAAGCACCGCCCCGGCGTCCCCAAGGGCTCCGAGGTTCTTGGTGGGGTAGAAACTGAAGGCCGCTCCGTCTCCGAGGCAGGAACTTCTGCGACCCTTCCAGGCCGCGCCGCAGGACTGGGCGGCATCGACCAGAAGCCAGAGCCCCTGGCTGCGGCAGAACTCTTCCAGGGCGTCCATGTCGCAGGGAGA